>NZ_CDWRCL010000028.1:0-16184 GCF_977927575.1 Frankia sp. CcCS3 | reverse complement strand
TATAGCCATATAGTCCCGGCCGAGTCCTATAGCCCTGACCGGCCCGTGCCACCGTCGCGGGCCATCTCGGGCAGCCGCCATAGCGTCGGCGGGATGCACGCGGGGAACCGTCGGGCCGTGCGTGGGGGCCACGCGCGCGAGGCCGGGGGCGGATCCCCCGGGTGCCCTCACGTGCGGCTGGAATCTCCGGTGACCAGGTAGAGCACCCGGCGGGCGACCGAGACCGCATGGTCGGCGTACCGCTCGTAGTAGCGGCCGCAGAGAGTGATGTCGATCGCCGCCTCCATCCCGTGCGGCCAGGGCTTCTCGATCAGTATGTGGAACAGGGCGCGGTGCAGCCCGTCCATCGCATCGTCGTCGGCCTCCAACTGCTTGGCGAGGTCGGTGTCCCGGCTGGCGATCACCGATCCGGCCTTCGCGACGATGCGCTGCGCGACCTGCCCCATCTCCAGAATGGTCGCACGAAGCTCCGGCGGGATCGCCCGGCCCGGATAGCGCCGACGGGCGACCTTCGCCACGTGCAGGGCGAGGTCGCCCATCCGCTCCAGGTCGGCGACGATCCGCAGCGTGGCCACCATCATCCTCAGATCGGTGGCGACCGGGGCCTGGCGGGCCATCACGTCGAAGGCCCGCTCCTCGATCTCGTTGCGCAGCAGGTCGACCGTCTCGTCTCCGCTGATGACGTTTTCGGCGAGTTGGAGATCGGCGTCGAGGAGAGCGGTAGTGGCCCGGGCCATGGCCGAGGCGACCAGGTTGGTCATCTCGATCAGGGACTGGTTGATGCTATCGAGCTCGTCGGTGAAGGCGTCCCGCACGGACGGCTCCTTCTCATTCGGTGGCGGATCGAGGGGTCAGAGATCCTGAGGGATTGACTTGATCATGATGGTCCTGGGTACTTGCGTCGCTCCGGCTCTGACGATGATGCGGACCTCTCGCTCTCTGGTGAACTTTGGCGATGGGTCTGATGAACAGCTAGCGACGATCGGCGGTGGAGGCTTGCAGAGCAATACCTAGGTGGCATGCGGACACCTAGCATGCGGCGAGTGGGTGACAGGTCGGCGGATGCCATGACAACCGGTACACACCGCATCCGCAGCTCGTGCAGCTCGTGCAGGTCGGCAGGCCGTGCAGGGTGAGTGGACGATGGTGGACGATGACAGCAGTGCCTGGAACAGCCGGTTCGACGACTGACTCGACGACTGACCTGACGACTGGTTCGGCGTCCGGCGGGGACACCGGCGGCATGACGTTGCCGGCGAAGCTCGTGCGTCGGGTGATCGCCGGCCTGCCGACCGGTCTGCTCGTCCTCGACACCGCGGACCGGGTGGTCCTGGTGAACACGGTCGCGCGACGCATGGGTGTGGTCGCCGCCGACGAGATCGCGGTGGCGGAGCTGGCCGATCTCGTCCGGGCCACCCGGCTCGCGGGCAGTGACCAGGAGCGGCAGCTCGAGCTGCCGCCCGTCCCCGAGCCCCCCCTCACCCGTCCCCGACCGGACCAGGAGGGGCTGGCGGTGCGTGCCCGGGCCCGGCTGCTGGACTCGTCCGGTCATGTCGCCGTCATCGTGGATGACATCACCGAGTCGCGTCGGGTCGAGGCCGTCCGTCGGGACTTCGTGGCGAACATCAGCCACGAGCTCAAGACACCGGTCGGTGCGTTGCACGTCCTTGCCGAAGCGGTCGCCGCGGCCTGCGAGGACCCGGTGGCAGTCCGCCGGTTCGCCTCCCGGATGACTCACGAATCGGCCCGGCTCGCCCGTCTGGTTCAGGAGATCATCGATCTCTCCCGGCTGCAGGGCGCCGATCCGCTGCCCAACCTGCGGCCGATGCGGGCGTCCGCGGTGCTCACCGAGGCGGTCGACCGCACCCGGCTGGCAGCGCAGGCCCAGGCGATCTCGGTTGTGGTGATCGGCGACGATGACCTGCCGGTGTGCGGGGACGAGGGCCAGCTCGTGACCGCCGTCGCGAACCTGCTCGACAATGCGATCAGCTACTCGCCGCGTGGCACCCGGGTCGTGCTCGGGGTCCGGCGCAGCGGTGGGACCGTGGAGATCTCCGTCGCCGACGAGGGCATCGGGATCGCGGAGAAGGACCTGGAACGGGTCTTCGAACGTTTCTATCGGGCGGATCCGGCGCGATCCCGCGCGACCGGTGGGACCGGCCTGGGGCTCGCCATCGTCAAGCACATCGCGACCAATCACGGCGGCGTGGTCTCCGTGTGGAGCGCCGAGGGCGCGGGTTCCACCTTCACGCTCCGGCTGCCGCTGTTCACCGGCGACGATGACGATGCGATGACGGACGGCCCGGACGAAACCCGCGAGGATGACGGGGTGGATGGCTTCGACGTCGTCGGGGTCGGTGCCGACGCCCGCGGTCGGGGCGATGGTGAACATCATGGCGATGATGAACTCGGTGGCGGTTCGTGAACGGTGAACGGTACTGGTCATGACCAGTGAACGCGGCGGGTCCACCCGTCCCATCGACAGTAACAGGAAGCGGTCCGGGTCGGCCGGTCCGTCCAACGTAACAAGGGGAGCGAACAGGTGACCCGGCTGCTCGTGGTCGAGGACGAGGAGTCCTTCTCCGACGCGTTGTCGTTCATGTTGGAACGGGAGGGCTTCGAGGTGGGAGTCGTCGCCGACGGCCCCAGCGCGCTGGCCGAGTTCGATCGGCGGGGGGCTGATCTTGTGCTGCTGGACCTCATGCTGCCGGGCCTGTCGGGCACGGAAGTGTGCCGGACCTTGCGAACCCGTTCCACTGTGCCGATCATCATGCTGACCGCTCGGGATAGCGAGATCGACAAGGTGCTCGGGCTGGAACTCGGAGCGGACGACTACGTCACGAAGCCGTTCTCCGCCCGGGAACTGGTGGCGCGGATCCGCGCGGTGCTGCGGCGGCGGTCGGAGAACGAGGAGGTGGGGGACGCGACGTTGGAGGCAGGCCCGGTCCGGATGGACGTTGAGCGCCATGTCGTCACCGTCGACGGGACCACGGTCACCCTGCCGCTCAAGGAGTTCGAGCTGTTGGAGATGTTCCTGCGCAACGCGGGCCGGGTGCTGACCCGGGGCCAACTGATCGACCGGGTCTGGGGGTCGGACTACGTCGGCGACACCAAGACCCTGGATGTCCACGTCAAACGACTGCGGACAAAGATCGAGCACGAACCCGGCAACCCGCGGCACCTGGTGACCGTTCGGGGACTGGGATACAAGTTCGAGCCGTGACCCCGGCGGTCGCGGCCGGAGGGAACGGTGAAGAGGTGCTCGGTGGCGTGTGTCCGGGTGCGTGGTTTCCGAAGATCGTGGCGCAGCCCGACGCCGCTGTCGCTCCGGGACGGCAGGCGGCCGCGGTGAGTCCGCTCCCGGCGGGTCCACATCCCGGTCCGATGCGTCTTGGTGTGATCGACATCGGCTCGAACACCGTCCACCTGCTTGTCGTGGACGCGCACCGGGGCGGCCAGCCACAGCCGGCCGCCAGTGTGCGCGTGCCGCTGCGGCTGGTGGAACTGCTCGACGCGGACGGGGCGCTGGACGCCGCCGGAGAGCGCGCTCTGACCTCCTGCATTCTGGACATGCGCCAGCAGGCCGACGCGCTCGGGGTCTACGATCTGGCGGCCTTCGCCACGTCGGCGTTGCGGGACGCCACCAACGGAGAGGCGGTCCTGCGCCGGGTGGGCGAGGCCACCGGGGTCGCCATCGGCGTCCTGCCCGGGGAGGAGGAGGCCAGGTTGACCTTCCTCGCCGTCCGCCGGTGGTTCGGCTGGAGCGCCGGCCGGTTGCTGGCGTTGGACATCGGCGGTGGTTCCCTGGAGATCGGCGCCGGCATGCACGAGGATCCCGAGGTGGTCGCATCCCTGCCGCTCGGCGCGAGCCGGCTGACCCGGGACTGGCTGGTCCCGAGCGACCCGCCCAAGCGGTCCGAGCTCAGCGAGCTGCGCCGTTATGTCCGGTCCCAGATCGCGCCGATCGTGGGCACGATCTACCCCCTGGGGGAGCACACGAGGGCGGTGGCGACGTCGAAGACCTTCCGGTCGCTGGCCCGGATCGCCGGTGCGGAGCCCTACAGCCGCGGTCCCTATACCCGCCGGGTGCTGCGCCGGGACGACCTCGCGGAGGTGACGGCCAAGGTGTGCCGGATGTCGGTCGAGGAACGCGCGGCGCTGCCGGGCGTCTCCGCCTCCCGGGCGGCCCAGCTGGTCGCGGGGGCGGTCGTCGCGGACGAGGCTCTCGGTCTGTTTGCCATCCACGAGGTGGAGATCTGCCCCTGGGCCCTGCGTGAAGGGGTGATCCTGCGCCGGCTGGACTGGCTCACCTCATCCTGACGCCGGAGCGATGAATTCCCTTTACCCAGCAGAGGGTGACATGGGCGTTGCAGAAAGTGCTTTCGAGGTGCGTAATTGCCTGATGTGGCCGTTCTCACGGGCGATAGGGGGGTTCCAACCGTCATCCCGCGGATGTCTGTGCGGGCGGGCCCGCGGAGATGGCCTAGCCTGGGAGAGAGGTCGGTCATGACGGCCAACCCCCGGCTCGCGCGGCAGGGAGACGGATTGCAGGCATGGCGTGACGACGCGCGGTCGGTGGCGCCGACCGCGATGGCTCCCACCCCGATCTCGTCCGGCAGGGCCGCGGGCGGTCCGGGGCCCGGCGGTGGCGGCGGCTGCGGTGGTGGCGGTGGCTCCTCGCCCGTTGTCCCGCGCGGAGCGCCCGAGCTGGTCACGACCGCTCCGGGTGCCCGCGTGGCGCTCTCCACGGCTTCGACCTATCCCGAGTCCACCGCCTCGGCCTTCGAGATGGCGGCGCGGCTGGGGTATGACGGGGTCGAGATTATGGTCTGGACCGATCCGGTCAGCCAGGATCCGCAGGCGCTGAAGCGGCTGATGGACTATCACGGCATCCCGATTCTGGCCATTCACGCGCCGTGCCTGCTGCTCACCCAGCGGGTCTGGGGTACGGATCCATGGGCGAAGCTGGTGCGGGCCCGTACCGCGGCTGAGACGCTCGGCGCGTCGACGGTCGTCGTCCACCCGCCGTTTCGCTGGCAGCGGGACTATGCCCGCGAGTTCGTGACGGGCATCGAGCGGATGGCCGGCGAGACCGACATCCGCTTCGCGGTGGAGAACATGTTCCCGCTGCGGGCGCGGGGGCGGGAGGTCTCCGCCTATGCCCCGGACTGGTCCCCGGTCGAGGATGACTACGCGCATGTCACCCTCGACCTGTCGCACACGAGTGTGTCCCGCTCGGACCCGCTCGAGATGGCCGAGCTTCTCGGCGAGCGGCTGGTCCACGTGCATATGGCCGATGGTCTGGGCTCGGCCAAAGACGAACATCTCGTCCCCGGTCGTGGCACGCAGCCCTGTGCCGAGCTGCTCGAACTGCTGGCCGCCGGCGGTTTCGCCGGCACCGTGGTGGTCGAGATCAACACCAGGCGGGCCGAGTCGCGCGCCCAGCGCGAGGCCGAACTCGCCGAGGCGCTGGCGTTCACCCGTCTGCACTTCGCCGCACCGTCTGCCGCAGGACTCCGTTCCACCTACGGCTGATCCACCGATAGCTGACCCACCGACAGCTGACCCGCGTCCGGGGCTGACACCGTTCCCGTGGATCGCCGCTATGGTCGAGTGCCACCATGGCGGAGTGTCCGTCCCTTCTGGTCGTACCCCCACCGGCTCGCTGTTCGACCCGTTGGCGGATGCCTACGCCGCGGCCAGGCCGAGTTATCCCGACCACATCTTCCGTGACGTCGAGCGGTTCCTCGGGCGGCCGCTGCGCGGCGCGGACGTGCTTGACGTCGGCGCCGGGACCGGCATCGCCACGCGCCTGCTGATCGGCCGGGGCGCGCGGGTGGTACCGGTGGAACCCGGGCCGAACATGCTGGCGCGGTTGCGCGAGCGGAGCCCCGGACTGCCCACGGTGCGCGGGGACGGGGAGGCGTTGCCCTTCCGGAACCAGGTTGCCGACCTGGTCTGCTATGCCCAGGCATGGCACTGGGTACATGTGCCGACCGCCGCGGCCGAGGCCGCCCGCGTGCTGCGGCCCGGCGGAGCCCTCGCCGTGTGGTGGAACGACGTCGACGCCGAGGAGTACCGGTGGTGGCAGCGCCAGCAGGAACGGCTCGAGCGGATGAACTCCGGATATCACCGCGGGTACCGTGCGCGACCGTTCGCCGACGAGCTGCGGTGGACCGGCCACTTCAGTGAGGTCGTCACCCTGACCGGCCGGTGGCGGCGCCGGATTAACATCGATGACTACCTCACGTGGCAGCGGTCGAAGTCCTACGTCGCGGCCATCGGCGATCGCCTCGGCGATTTCCTTGACGCGGAGCGTCGCACGATGCTGCGCGCCTTTCCTGACGGTGTCGTCGTCGAGCCGTTTCGTACGCTCCTGGTGATTGCCCAGGTTCCCGAGTAGCGCGCGGGAGAGACGGCGTGGGCGCCCCTGCCGCGGCTCTCCCAGCCGGCGATCCCCCCCCTTTTCTCTGACGCACCGTGACGCCATGGTTCGGCCGATGTGTCTTCGTAATGAACCGTGCGCACAGCGTCGCTTTTTTGGTGTGACGTTGTTTTGTGGCCACTGGTACCCGTCTCGCCCTGAATTTTCCGATCCGTTAGTCTTGCGTCATTCGCACAGTGGTGTCTGACTTCGCTGGCGTAGCGGAGTGATACGGGTACCCGCGTCCGGGCCATTGGTCCGACCGGAGGCGTGGTTCGGGAGCGACTCACGCTCGGGTCACCGCGGCACCGTGCGGTCACCCTGAGTGTCGGGCGTCGGTGCCGGGACTGCCGGCGCCCGCTGGAGGAGGCGACGGTCATCATGCGGCTTGCTCCGCAGCAGACTGAGGCGACAAGGATAAAGCGCGACGGCACCCCGGCCGGCTGGGAGCCGCCGGCCGGACCCTCCATGCCGGCCGGGCCGGCCGAGCCCTCGGCGGCTGCCGCCGCGGCGAAGTTCGCGTACAACCCGGCGCTGGATGGGTTGCGGATCGTCTGTATCTACACCATCCTCGCCGGCCACATGGGCGCGATCCATGCCAGCAACGTCGCCGTCGACGTCTTCTTCGTGCTGAGTGGATTTCTTATCACCGCGCTCCTGCTGACCGAACACAGCCGGACCGGGACGATCTCGGTGAGTCGATTCTTGGTGCGCCGGGCCTACCGGCTGATGCCCGCGATGTGGGTGTACCTGCTCGTCGGGCTCGTGGTGACGGTGGCATTCAAATGGAACGACATCCCCTTCCGGGACGACTACATCGGGAGTGCGCTCTCCGCCTTCTTCAATGTCAACAACTGGTACAAGGTCCTACATCCTGCCGCCGGTGGGCGATGGTTGGCCCACGTGTGGTCCTTGTCCCTGGAGGAGCAGTTCTATCTCCTGTGGCCGGGGCTGTTCCTGATTGTCAGCCGCTCGGACCGGTTCCGGGCGCACCTGCTGAAGATACTTCTCGCCATGATCGCCTTCGCGGCGGTCTGGACCTGGACCGTGGCCGTCGGCGGCGCCCCGCACTCGCGGGTGTACCTCGCGCTGGACACGCACGTCACCCCGCTGCTGATCGGCTGTCTGCTGGCGGTCTGGCGTGACACCCGCCTGCGCGCCCTCGTCGCAGAGGAGCCGGGCCTGACCGCGCCGCGCCGCCGCCGGCACGCCCAGCAGATCGGCACGATGACCCCTGCCACGGCGGCGACGGTCGAGCGTTGGCGGGCGGGCCGTCGGATCGCCGATTTCGGCCTCGTCGCGGGGATCGGATTGATCTTCTTCGCCTTCCTTGGGCCGGACAAGGACGGTTATGACGCCAACTGGCTCGACCATGCCGCCTACCTGCCCAGCGCCCTGCTCGGTGCCGTGGTCATTCTGGGCGCCGACCTGCGTCGCGACGCCTGCTGGGTTCGCCTGCTGGGTGGTCCGCGGATGGCTTTCCTCGGAAAGATCACTTTCAGTATCTACCTCTGGCACTATCCGGTGATCTCGGCTGCGAACGGGCAGCTGGTGCCCCGGATCGGGCTGTGGCCGTCGGTCGTCGTGGCGGCGGCGGTCAGCACGTTCATCGCGTACTTCTCGAACCGGTTCGTGGAGAAGCCCGCGCAGCGTGCCCGACCCCCGTGGGCCGACACCCCCCGTGGGCCCGCGCCAGCCGCGATCGGTCAGTCTGATCGGCTGGATCGCGACCGGCCCAGCGATCCGCCCGGGACCCGGTCGCAGGGCGGCTGGTCGGACGGTAACCGGTCGGACGACGGTGGCTGGTCGTCGTACGAGGTCGGGTCCGATCAACCGGCGGCTGGCCCGGCCGATGCCGATGAATGGATCGATGAGGGCTACGCCCGTCCTTGGCCGGGGTATGGGTACGGACTCACCGAGACCGCCGACCTGTCGTGGGCGGTGCGAGGCCGGCAGAACGGCGGCGAGGAGGCGCAGCGGCCGGCGGCCACGGACCGCCCATACACCGCCGAAAATGATCTACGATCCTCGATCCGTCGCCGGCCGGCAAGGTGAACGTCACGAGCCCTGGACGCGACACGAGCTCTGGACGGGTCACGAACCCGGCCACTGGGGTGGCCACGAACGCCGGCTCGAGTACGACGGGCGACGCGGAGCCGATCGCCAGTCGGGCTACGGCTGATCGCCCGCGCACGACGGTGGGCCGGGATCCGCGTTCCGCTGGCCGCCCGAGGGCGCCGTAACCTCCAGGCCGGGGTAGAAGCGGGTGGAAGGGAAGGATGGTCATGATCGTTACGGTCATGGGGGTGGGACGGCTCGGCGGGGCGATGCTGTCGGGGCTGCTGCGGTCCGGACATGCCGCTCAGGACATCGTCGTGGCCGAACGTGATGCCGACCGAGCTGGTGAGATCGTGGCGAGTCACGGCGTCGAGGTGCAGGCGCCGGCGGTGGCAGCCGCCAAGGCGGATGTTCTGATCATCGCGGTGAAGCCCCAGGACGTCGGGACCCTGCTGGCCGAGATCGGGTCGGTTGTGGCGAACGGGACGCTCGTGGTGTCGTTGGCGGCGGGCATCACCACTGATCTTCTCGAGGAGCGGCTACCTTCGCTTCCCCCAGTAGTCCGGGTGATGACGAACACCCCGCTGCTCGTCGGGGAGGCGATGTCGGCGATCTGCGGGGGCCGCTACGCCGAGGAGGAGCACCTTGCCACGGCAGAGGCCCTGCTGACGCCGGTCGGCAGGGTGACGCGGGTGGCGGAGTCCCAGCTCGACGCGGTGACGGCCCTGTCCGGTAGCGGACCGGCGTACTTCTTCTACCTTGTCGATGCGATGATCGAGGCGGGTGTGCTCCTCGGGCTGCCCCGGACCCTGGCCGCGGAACTCATGACCCAAACCGCTCTGGGCTCGGCGCGGATGCTGCGCGAGAGCGGCGAGCATCCGGCGCTGTTGCGGGAGGCCGTCACCTCTCCGGCCGGGACCACGATCGCGGCGCTGCGGGAGCTGGACCGTCGCGGTGTGCGCGCGGCGCTCATGGACGCCCTGGAGGCGGCGAGCAGTCGGTCGCGGGAACTCGGCCGTGGTTGAGAGCACCCGGGTACCGGAGCACCTGGGTACCGGAGTGCCCGGGCTCCGATGGCTGCCCGCCGTGGCGGGTAGGCTCGCCCGGTAACTTCCTCAACATAGATCGGTCGGGTACGTGGGTTCTGTCATCAAGAAGCGTCGTAAGCGGATGGCCAAGAAGAAGCACCGCAAGTTGCTGAAGCGGACGCGCGTTCAGCGCCGCAACAAGAAGTAGGCCGCTGACAGGAAGTAGGTAGCGCACCAGTACGCGGGTCGCCCACCGGGGGGTGGGGCGTACCCGGGAGTCCGGTCACACCTGGAGGTAGTCGGCTGATCCGCGGTCCCCAGCGTCCGGCGTCCACCTCGCACGCCACGAGTTCGTACCGCCATGTCGTCTCGTATCATGTGGCTTTGCGTGCTGTAACTGTTACCGTGTGGCAGGCTGTTTCCCTCGGTGGCAGCGTGGCCGGCCCGCAGCCAGGGAGACGGCATGACGGGATCGTGGATCAATTTCCTGTCCGACTACGGCGTCGACGATGCCTCTGTAGGGGTGTGTCACGGGGTTATCGCGCGGCACGCCCCGTCGGCGCGCGTCCTCGACGTCTGCCACGCCATCGCGCCGCAGGACGTCGGGCATGCGGCCGTCACCCTGGTCGGCGCGATCGGTTATCTTCCGATAGGGGTTCATCTCGTCGTCGTGGAGCGGCTCGATGCCGACGGTTACACCCGTGGCGTGGCGATCCGGAGCACGGACGGCTCGACTTTCGTCTGCCCGGACAACGGCGTGGCGTCGCTGGCCTGGGAGGCGCTCGGTGGCGTCGCCGCGGTGCACGAGATCTCCAACCGGGAGCTGTGGCTGCCGCTGCCCACCGCGGTGTTCCGGGGACGGGACGTCTATGCGCCGGTCGCGGCCCGGCTCGCTGCCGGACTCGCCCTCACCGACGTCGGCCCCCGGCTCGACCCCGGCACGCTCACGCGTTTCCAGCCGCGGGCGTGCAGCGTCGACGACGACCATGTGCACGGCGAGGTCGTGTCCGTCGACCACTTCGGCAACCTCTCGCTCAACATGACCCGGGCCGAGTTGGAGGCCGCTGGCATTCTGTTGGGAGATCTGGTCGAGGTCCGCGCCGGCAACCGCGTCATGCGGCTCACGTTCACGTATACCTACGGCGATGTGCCTCGTGGTGGAGTCACCCTGTGCGAGGATGCGTTGCGTCGGGTGATGATCGCGGTAAACTGTGGGCGAGCGGCCGACCTGCTGCGGCTGCGGCGCCAGGACGCGGTCGTCGTGGCACAACTGCCGAGGAGCCCGTCACCGGGACGCTCCATCCGGGATCTTCCGCTGCCGGCCCAGCGGTGATGCCGGCATCACCGCTGGGCCGGCAGCAGCGGCACCGGGCCTGGCCGGCGTCGATCCTCCTCCGGCTTGGACGGGTTATTTTTTCCCCGTTTCTTCGTATTCGATGTGCGCGGCTGGCCTTACGCTGCGCAGTGAGCGGTCGAGGGATGGGCGTACGATGAGCCCACGATCGGACCGCATGAACCTTCCTCGGCCGGACATCGTGGCCTTCGGCCCCGGGGAACGGCGGCGTGCTCCGGTCGGCCTGGTTCGGGCTGCCCGGCCGCCCGGCCATCCGGTCCGGGTGCCGGACTGGACCATGCGGGCGTTGCGGGAGACTGCCATGAGACCACGCCGTGTGTTGGTGACCGGTGTAGCGCGGCCGTTGGGGGCGCAGGTGGCGATGGCGCTCGCGGCTGACCCGGGGGTCGAAGCCGTTGTCGGGGTCGATACCACTGCTCCCACCAGCGACCTCGGGCGGACCCAGTTCGTGCGCGCGGACATCCGGCATCCGTTGATCGCAAAGGTGATTTCTACCACGGAGATTGATGCGGTGCTGCACCTGAACGTGATCGCCACGCCGCTCGGTGCGGGTGGACGGACCGCGATGAAGGAAATCAACGTCATCGGCACGATGCAGCTGCTGGCCGCGTGTCAGAAGGCGCCCAGTGTCACCAAGCTGGTAGTGAAGTCCACGACGTCGATCTACGGGTCGTCCGCTCGCGACCCTGCGCTGTTTACGGAGGACACCGAGCCGCGCGCCCTGCCCACCGGTGGCTATGCCAAGGACGCCGTCGAGGTCGAGGGTTACGTGCGTGGATTCAGCCGGCGACGTCCCGACATCGCGGTAACCGTGCTGCGGTTCACCAACATCCTCGGTCCGCAGATCGACAGCCCGCTCGCGCGCTATCTGGACCTTCCGCTGGTTCCCACGGTCCTTGGCTTCGACCCCCGCATCCAGCTGTTGCACTCCGATGACGCGCTGGCCGTGCTGATGCGCGCGACCCGCGGCGCCCACCCGGGGACGTTCAACGTGGCCGGGGACGGTGTGCTCCTGCTTTCGCAGGCGATCCGCCGAGCGGGTCGGCCGTTCACGCCGGTGCCGTTCCCCATGATCGGGATGTTGGGCGGGGTCGCCCGGCGGCTGCGGCTCGTCGACTTCTCCGCTGAGCAGCTCGACTTTCTCGCGCACGGCCGGGCCGTGGACACGACCCGACTGAAGGAGATCTTCGGTTACCGGCCCCGGTACTCGACGGTGGAGACCTTCGACAGTTTCGTCCGCCAGCGCGGGCTCCGGTTCACCATCGACCACGATCTGATCTCCCGGGCCGAGCACAGGATGCTCGACTCGCTGGCCCGACGCCGGCTGGTGGGAACACGGTGATGGGGGGGCGGTTGCGGCCCGCCAGATGCGGGATCGGACAAGGGGGAGGCGGAACACGTGATGGAAGGTGACGAATCCCGGGGTGAAGCGCAGATCATGCCTTGGAAATCCGCCGCGGCCGACCCGGCTTCCCACGACCCGGCTTCCCACGACCCGGCTTTTCTCGACGGGGTTTTCCCCGGCGCGGTCTTCCTCGGTCCAGCCGCCGCGGCCGCCGCATCCCCTCGCTCCTCGCTCAACGGTGCCGAGGCGACGCTGACCGACAGCCGGTCGGCGGCGGGTGGGCCGTCCGACCCGACGACGGGTCCCACCGCCGGTGCCGGGCCCGACGGCGGTGCCGGGACGGACGGTGCGCCACCGCCGGTGGCCGAACCCGGTGATCTGGAGACGGCCCTCGCGGGATCGCTGGCCTTCCTGCGGCGGCGCATCACCGGCGACTACGTCGTCGACGAGCACGGGTTTGACCCGGACCTCACCGAACACGTCGTCGCTCCGCTGCTGCGGCCGATCTACCGGGACTACTTCCGGGTCGAGACCCGGGGGCTGGAGAACATCCCGGACACGGGTGGCGCTCTGGTGGTGGCCAATCACTCGGGCACCCTGCCAATGGACGCGCTGATGATGGCTGTGGCCATCCTCGATCATCATCCGGCCCATCGCCACCTGCGCATGCTCGCGGCCGACCTGGTGTTCGCGGTGCCGTTCCTGGCCCCGCTGGCTCGTAAGATCGGCAACACCCTGGCGTGTCAGGCTGACGCGGAACACCTGCTGAATACCGGGCACCTTGTCGGGGTCTGGCCGGAGGGCTTCAAGGGCGTCGGCAAGCCGTTCAGTGAGCGGTACAAGTTGCAGCGGTTCGGGCGCGGAGGGTTCGTCTCGGCCGCGTTGCGGACGGGTGCGCCGATCATTCCGTGCACGATCGTCGGAGCCGAAGAAATCTATCCTATGATCGGCAACGCGAGGTCGCTCGCTCGCCTGCTCGGGCTGCCCTACCTGCCGATTACACCGACCTTCCCGTGGCTCGGCCTGCTGGGGTTCATCCCGCTTCCATCCAAATGGATCATCGAGTTCGGGGAGCCGGTCCCGACGAAGACGTACACCGCTGAGGCGGCGGACGACCCGATGCTGGTGTTCGAGCTCACCGACCGCATCCGGGAGACCATCCAGCACACGCTGTACAGCCTGCTGATGCAGCGCCGCTCGGTGTTCTTCTAGGTTCTTTCCCGGCACCGAAGGTGCTCTAGGCGCCCGCGGCCCGGCGCCGCAACGCCATGCCGGCGGCGACCCCGCCGGCGAGCGCGCCCACCCCGGCTGCCGTCGGAATGCCGATCTTGGCTGCCTTGCGGGCCGTGCGAAAGTCCTTGATCGGCCATTCGCGTTCCCGGGCCACGGTCTTCAGGTCCGGATCCGGGTTGATCGCGACCGGGTGGCCCACCAGGGAGAGCATGGGCAGATCGTTGATCGAGTCCGAGTAGGCCCAGCACCGGGACAGGTCCAGACCCTCCCGCTCGGCGAGCGCCTGCACGGCCTCGGCCTTCGCCTGGCCGTGCAGCAGACCGCCGACCAGGTGGCCGGTGTAGGTGCCCTCGGCGGAGACCTCGCTGACCGTGCCGAGGGCGCCGGTGAGGTTCAGTCGCCGGGCGATGACCGAGGCGAGCTCGACCGGGGTGGCCGTGACCAGCCACACTCGCTGGCCCGCGTCAAGGTGCTGCTGGGCGAGCGCGTGCGTGCCCGAGTAGATCTGCTCGGCCATCCGCTCGTCGTAGATCTCCTCGCCGTAACGGACGATCTCGGCCACCGTGCGCCCGGCGACGAAGGCGAGCGCGGTCTCCCGAGCGTCCCGGATGCCGTTCGGGTCCTCGAGCCCACGCAGCCGGTAGGTGATGTGCTGCCAGCCGAACCGGATCAGGTCACGCGAGTTGAAGAAGTCCCGGGCGGCCAGGCCGCGGGCGAAGTAGAAGATCGAGGCGCCCGCCATCATGGTGTTGTCCACGTCGAAGAACGCGGCCGCCGACTCGTCCAGCGGGGCCCGCGGAACCTCCTCGGCCGCGACCTTCAAGGCGGCGATCGCGGCGGCCTCGGCGGCCTGCCTCGTCGTGGCCAGGTCCCTGCGTCGTCGCACCCTCATCGTCAACTCCATGTTGTCCGGGGCGGAGCAAGGGCTCGGCTCGGGAAGTGACCGGGGCCGCCGCCCACCCCTCGTCGCCACCTCCGCGCGCCGCGATCCACGCCATGGTTCGCCGGCACGCCGTCAGAGTACGGTGCGGTACGACTTCGCGGCGGCCGCCGCTCGAACGTGACTGCGCGAAAGTGCCGATGGAACAACGACCGGGCCGCGGTTGCGACGTGATCTGGGATATCGCTCACGGCGAGGGGCCCGGAGGCCAGGCCGTGTCTGTTGCGGGAAGGGCGCGAGCAAGTGTCCGAATCGCTCTGAACTGCAAGGATTTGACCGCCCCCTCATTACGGCCCATGGCCAGCGCGGTCTCGCGGACCGACAGCCCTTCGAGGAACCGGAGCGCGACGCACTCCTGCTGGTCCGGGCGCAGCTCGCGGACGGCGTCAAGCAGCTCGCGGCGGGTCAGCACGGCCAGGATCGACTCTTCGGGGCTCGGTACCGTCAGCGCCGTGGCCCGGTGCTCGGCCGCGGCGAGGATGTCCGCCGTCGGGATCTCGAACCGGCACCGCGCCGAGCGGGCCTGATCGACCAGCAGGTTGCGAGCGATGGTGATGAACCAGGCACCGATGTCCCGCCCCTGCCACCGGAACGTGCCGATTGAGCGGAAGGCACGCAGGAAGGTCTCGCTGACGATGTCCTCGGCGGCCACCGGATCCCCGCCCAGCCGGTACAGCGCGTATCGGAACACGAGGTCGGCGTACCGGTCGTAGAGCAGCCCGAAGGCGTCGACGTCACCTCGCCGGGCCCGGGCGACGAGCGCCGTCCGGTCGTCGTCGGCCGGCTCGCTCGGAGGGTCCCCGACCCGCTCGCGGTCCTCCCGGGCGCCCACCGGGGACATCGCATCCTGCCGGTGGAGGGGGCCGGGATGCCGGGCGGATCCCACGGGCCAGGCCGCCACCGTCGTCGTGGCCGCAGCCGGGTCCGTCCCCGCCGCGCGGCTCGTCCCGGCCGGCACCGTGGATCCCGACGCCGTGGATCCCGACGCCGTGGGGGCGGTTGGCCGTCCGGTCCCGGACAACCGGGGTAGGAGGGCGCGGATCCCGTCCCTCCTGAGGAGCGGGAGGAGCGGGACCGACGGTCCCCGCGCTGCATCCAGGCCGCGGCGCGGGGCGACGAGGCCGGCGGCGAGGTCGGCGAGCGTGCATTCGGTCACAGCCCGGGCTCCGGAGGGTGCGGTCGCGGCAAGGCGGGCCGGGAGGCCCGGCGCACATGGTTCCGTTAGTAGCTGAGTGTAGCCGGAGGAGGGACCGCGGAAAGTCGGAGATCGTCCGGGTGCAGGCAGGGGGCGTCTCCCGGCGAGGCCCGGACCGAACCGCACGTCGGGGTCGGGCCCCTGAGCGGACCTCGGTCCCGCTCGAGCGGTTCGGGAAGCCACTCGGCAGCGACCGGGATCGCGCCTACCATCGTGGAATGGACGACGGGTTGGAACGGGCGGATTCCGGCCACGACGGTGTGCGTATCACACTGCTCACCCGGACGGGATGTCATCTGTGCGATACCGCGCGGGCGGCGGTCGTCCGGGTCGCCGAGCAGGAGCAGGTCGGGTGGCGGGAGGCCAATGTCAACGCCGATCCCCAGCTTGCCGACGCCTACGGCGACCGGGTGCCGGTCATCCTGCTCGACGGCCGGGAACACGGTTACTGGCGGGTGGAGGAGGACCGGCTGCGGCGGGCGCTCGCCGGCGGCCGGTGGGCGCTGCGGCCCGCCGAGGGCGGTCGCTGATCAGGGGGCTGGTTCTCCGGATCTGGATCTGTCGCTGATCTTGTGATCGAACTGGCCCTCTCATGATCGTCTAGCTG
>NZ_CDWRCL010000027.1:0-28254 GCF_977927575.1 Frankia sp. CcCS3 | reverse complement strand
CCCCGACGACGCGACCGCGCTCTACGCCCGGATCTGACAACCCGGGCCGCGCGGTCAACGACTGCCTAGAGTGGTCCCCATGGCAGTGCACCTGACTCGGATCTACACCCGCACCGGGGATGACGGTACGACGGCGCTGGGCGACATGTCGCGGGTGGCGAAGACCGATCCGCGGCTGGCTGCCTATGCCGACGTAGATGAGGCGAACGCCGCGATCGGCGTGGCACTTGCCCTCGGCGGGCTTCCCGACGAGCTGCGGGCGGTGCTCGGCCAGATCCAGAACGACCTCTTCGACGTCGGCGCGGATCTGTGCACCCCGGTCGATCCGGCGCCGGCCTACCCACCCCTGCGGATCACCGAGGCCTACGTGGAACGGCTCGAGGAGGCGTGCGACCGTTTCAACGCCGGCCTGCCGAAGCTGGCCTCCTTCATTCTTCCGGGAGGGACTCCCGGGGCTGCGCTGCTGCATGTCGCCCGCACGGTCGTCCGCCGGGCGGAACGGTCCATCTGGGCCCTCCTCGAGGCCGAGCCGGACCGCACCGGCCCGCTGCCGGCCCGCTATCTCAACCGACTGTCGGATCTGCTGTTCATCCTCGCCCGGGTGGCGAACCCTGAGGGGGACGTGCTCTGGCGCCCCGGGGCGCACGCCTGAGACCCGCTCGATACCCGAGGGTCGACAAGTCAGTCAACCGAATTGTAGACTGACGATCATGAGTACCACGGTGCGCGTGAGTGACAGGACGCGGCAACGGGTCGCGGCCATGGCCGCGACCACCGGTCAGCAGATGCAGACGATCATCGACGAGGCCGTCGAGGCCTACGAGCGCGAGCTGTTCTGGCGCGGCTTCGAGGAGGGGTACGACCGCCTCGCGGCCGACCCGCTCGCCTGGGACGAGCTCGGTGCCGAGCGCTCCGCCGAGGCGGGGGCGCTGCGGGACGGCCTGGAGTGATCTCACCTCGCCGCGGCGAGGTATGGCTGGTCGACTTCGGTGAGCCGATCGGCCACGAGCAGGGGTTGTGTCGTCCGGCGGTGGTCGTGTCCGCCGACCGGCTCAACCGCAGCCGGGCCGGGCTGTCCATCGTCGTACCCGTCACCAGAACCCGCCGCGGGCTGCCCTCCCACGTCGAGCTCGCGCCCGGCGGCACCGGTCTGCGCGAGACAAGCTACGCAAAGGTCGAGGACGTGAAATCGGTGTCCCAGCATCGCTTCGGTCGCCGGCCCGGCGTCGTGGGTCCCGATCATCTGCTGTGGATGACCGAGGCCCTGCAGTTTCTGTTAGGTAGGTAGAGCCTGTCGCGGACCTGTGACGTGACGCGAAAGGCGCGTCCCCCGATGCGGGGAACGCGCCCTTGGCCGCAGGAAACTCAGGTCAGCTTCGCGGTCTCGGCAAGGATGCTGACACCCTGGTGTGTCACCGAGATGAAGCCGCCGTCCACCGAGGCCGAGATCTCCCGGCCACCGGTCTTGACCCGGACCGTCCCGCCGGGCGCCAGCAGACCCAGCAGCGGCACATGGCCGGGCAGCACGCCGAGATCACCGTCGGTGGTCCGGGCGACGACCATGTCGGCGTCGCCGGACCACACCTCCTGCTCGGGCGAGACAATCGCCACCCGGATCGGCATTACAGGTTCTCCGCGTTCTTCTCCGCGTCCTCGATGCCACCGCACATGAAGAACGCCTGCTCCGGCAGGTGGTCGAAGTCGCCCTGGGTGAGCCGCTTGAACGAGTCGATCGTCTCGTCGAGCGGGACGAACTTGCCGGGGATGCCGGTGAACTGCTCGGCCACGAAGAACGGCTGCGACAGGAACCGCTGGATCCGCCGCGCCCGGTTGACGAGGATCTTGTCCTCTTCGGAGAGCTCATCGATACCGAGGATGGCGATGATGTCCTGCAGGTCCTTGTATCGCTGCAGAATCCGCTGCACCTCACGGGCCGTGTCGTAGTGCTCCTGCCCGAGATAGCGCGCGTCCAGGATCCGGGAGTTGGAGTCGAGCGGGCTCACCGCCGGGTAGATACCCAGGTCGGAGATGGCCCGGTCGAGCACGGTGGTGGCGTCGAGGTGGGTGAACGTCGTCGCCGGCGCCGGGTCGGTCAGGTCGTCCGCGGGCACGTAGATGGCCTGCAGCGAAGTGATCGAGTGGCCCCGGGTGGAGGTGATGCGCTCCTGGAGCACACCCATCTCGTCGGCCAGCGTCGGCTGGTAACCGACGGCGCTGGGCATCCGGCCGAGCAGCGTGGAGACCTCGGATCCGGCCTGGGTGAACCGGAAGATGTTGTCGATGAACAGCAGCACGTCCTGCTTCTGGACGTCCCGGAAGTACTCGGCCATCGTGAGCGCGCCGAGCGCGACCCGCAGCCGGGTACCCGGCGGCTCGTCCATCTGGCCGAACACCAGCGCGGTGTCCTCGATGACGCCGGCCTCGGTCATTTCCAGGAACAGGTCGTTGCCCTCACGGGTGCGCTCGCCGACCCCAGCGAACACCGAGACGCCACCGAACTCCTTGGCGACCCGACGGATCATCTCCTGGATGATGACGGTCTTGCCGACGCCGGCACCGCCGAACAGGCCGATCTTCCCACCGCGCACGTACGGCGCGAGCAGGTCGATGACCTTGATGCCGGTGGTGAACATCTCGGTCTTCGACTCGAGCTGGTCGAACGCCGGCGCCAGCCGGTGGATCGGCCAGCGCGTCTCGGCCTCGGTCTGCTTCACGTCGAGCGGCGTGCCGAGCACGTTGAACACGTGGCCCTTGGTGGCGTCGCCGACCGGGACCGAGATCGGCGCGCCGGTGTCGCGGACGGGCGCGCCCCGGACGAGACCGTCGGTCTGCTGCATGGAGATGGCCCGCACGGTGTTGTCACCGATGTGCTGGGCGACCTCGAGCGTCAGCGTCAACGTCTCGTCGCCGATGGTCCGGTCGACCTGGAGCGCCTGATAGATCTCGGGAAGCTCGTCGGGAGCGAACTCCACGTCGACGACCGGTCCGATGACTCGGGCGACCCGGCCGATCCCCGGGGTCCGGCCCTCCGCCGTGGCTGGCGAGCTGGTGGTGACGGTCATGGCGTCCTCAGTTTCCCATCAATGCCCGTCGCCGCAGCCTCGGGCTCGCGTTCGCTGGCACCTGGGGCGGAGCGGTTCGCGTCGTGCGCGCTCCGCCTTCGGCGTCGTCCTTCTGCGTTCTGTTGTCGATGTCCGCATCGGTTCCGCTCGGTGTCACCCATTGTGGTTACCCATTGTGTCCGGCGGCGTGAAGACGGGAATGGCGATGACATCGCTCGACATCGCTCCCGCTCCTCGCGCCGCCCGCCCACGTCAGGCTCCCGAGGCCAGGGCGTTGGCGCCACCGACGATCTCGGAGATCTCCTGGGTGATGGCGTCCTGCCGGGCCCGGTTGGCCTGCCGGGTGTATCTCTTGATGAGGTCCTCGGCGTTATCCGTGGCTGACTTCATGGCCCGCTGCCGCGCCGCCGACTCCGACGCCGCCGACTCGAGCAGCGCCGCGTAGAGCCGGCTTTCCACGTAGCGGGGCAGCAACGCGTCAAGCACCCCTTCGGCGGAGGGCTCGAACTCGTACTGGGGCAGCGGGCCGCCGCGCGGCGGTTCGTCGGTCTCGGTGAGCACCATCGGCAGCAGCCGGCGGGCGACCGGCGTCTGGGTGATGGCGCTGACGTACTCCGTGTGGACGACGTGGATCTCGTCCACTCCGCCGTTCTCGCTCGTGTCGATGAAGGCCGCGATGAGCGCGTCCGCGACCGACTTGGCGTCCGCGTACGACGGCTGCTCGGAGAAGCCGGTGTACTCGCCGCTCATCGCACGACCTCGGAAGCGGTAGTAGCCCGTCCCCTTGCGGCCGACGACGTGCAGGTCGGTCTCCTTGCCCTCCGAACGCAGCAGCTCGACGAGTTCGCCGGTGCGCCGCAGCGCGTTCGAGCTGTACCCGCCGGCCAGCCCCCGGTCGCTGGTGATCACCACGACCGCGGCCCGGGTCGCCCCGGGCCGCTCGGTGGTGAGCGGGTGGTCGATCGTGGTCTGCGCCGCGACCGCCTCGATCACCCTGGTGATCTCCTCGGCGTAGGGGCGGGCGGCGGCGACCCGCGCCCGCGCCTTGGCGATGCGGGAAGCCGCGATCAGCTCCATCGCTCGGGTGATCTTCTTCGTCGACTGCACCGACCGGATGCGCCGCCGGTACTCACGAAGCTGGCCCGCCATGGGTCAGCCCTCGTCGTCTTTGTGCACCGCGGGTCGGTGCACCGGGATCGACTCCTGCCGCACCAGCCCCGGGTCGAGCGGGCTCGGCACCGGCTCGTTGACCAGCGGCTGGCCGTCGGACAACGTGAACTGGTTCTTGAACTCCGCGATGGCCGGCTCCAGCACGGCGATCGTGTCGTCGCTGAGCTTGCCGGTGGTCACGATCGCGTCGTACACCTGCGGGTAGGACCGGCCGACGAAGTCGAGGAACTCCGACTCGAAGCGACGGATGTCCGACACCGGCACGTCGTCGAGCTTGCCAGTGGTCCCGGCCCAGATCGACACGACCTGGCGCTCGACCGGGAAGGGCTGGCCCTGCGGCTGCTTGAGCAGCTCGACCAGGCGGGCGCCGCGGGCGAGCTGGTCCCGCGAAGCCTTGTCCAGGTCGGAGCCGAAGGCCGAGAACGCCTCGAGCTCGCGGTACTGGGCGAGGTCCAGCCGCAAGCGGCCGGCGACCGACTTCATCGCCTTGACCTGCGCGCTGCCGCCGACCCGGGATACCGAGGTGCCGACGTTGATGGCCGGGCGGACACCCTGGTTGAACAGGTCGGACTCTAGGAAGATCTGCCCGTCGGTGATCGAGATGACGTTCGTCGGGATGTAGGCCGAGATGTCGTTGGCTTTCGTCTCGATGATCGGCAGTCCGGTCAGCGACCCGCCACCGAGCTCGTCAGAGAGCTTGGCACAGCGCTCCAGCAGCCGGGAGTGCAGGTAGAACACGTCACCCGGGTAGGCCTCCCGGCCCGGCGGGCGGCGCAGCAGCAGCGAGATCGCCCGGTATGCCTCCGCCTGCTTGGACAGGTCGTCGAAGACGATGAGCGCGTGCTGGCCGTTGTACATCCAGTGCTGGGCGATCGCCGAGCCGGTATAGGGCGCGATGTACTTGAAGCCCGCCGGCTCGTCGGCCGGCGCCGCCACAATCGTGGTGTAGGCCAGCGCGCCGGCCTCCTCGAGGGTGTTCACCACCTCGCGGATCGTCGACTTCTTTTGGCCGACGGCCACGTAGACGCACTTGACCTGCTTCGACGGGTCGCCAGAGGCCCAGTTGTCCCGCTGGTTGATGATCGTGTCGATGGCCACCGTCGTCTTGCCAGTCTGCCGGTCACCGATGATCAGCTGACGCTGACCGCGACCGATGGCCGTCATCGCGTCGATCGCCTTGATGCCGGTCTGCAGGGGCTCCTTCACCGGCTGGCGCTGGACGACCGTCGGCGCCTGCAGTTCCAGCACCCGGGAGCCCTCGGCCACGATCTTCCCGAGGCCGTCGATCGGCCGCCCGAGCGGGTCGACGACCCGGCCGAGGAAGCCGTCACCGACGGGGGCGGAGAGGATCTCGCCGGTGCGGCGGACCTCCTGCCCCTCCTCGATGTGCTCGGAGTCACCCAGGAGGACGGTTCCGATCTCACCGACCTCGAGGTTCAGCGCGAGCCCCAGAACGCCCCCGTGGAACTCCAGCAGCTCGTTGGTCATCGTGTGCGGAAGACCCTCGACCCGGGCGATGCCGTCACCGGTGACGACGACCCTGCCGACCTCCTCCCGCTCACCGGAGGTGGCCTGGAAGGAGTCGACGTACTCCCGGAGGGCGTCGCGAATCTCCTCCGGCCGAATGGACAGCTCAGTCATCGCTTTGTCCTTCATGGCTGGCATGGATCTGGTCGGGACTGGTCACGGCGCTCCTACCGAAGCAGGCCGCGCCGGGCGGTGGTGAGCCGGCGGAGAACGCTGCCGTCCACCACCTCGTCGCCGACCCGCACGACGACACCGCCGAGAACAGTTGGGTCAAGATCGGTCTGCAGCTGGATCTGCCGGCCGAAGTAGCCGCTGATCGCGCCGCGCAGGCGCTCAACCTGGCCGGCGTCCAACGGGATCGCGGTACGCACGACGGCCACCACCCGACCGCGCCGGGCAGCCGCGATGCGGCTGTAGTGCTCCAGCCGACCCGCGACGTCGCCCTGCGCCCGGTCGGCCACCGCCTGCTGAACCAGCTGGACAGTGACCGGGTGCACCCGCCCAACCAACAGCCGGTTCACCAACACGGCCTTCGCCGAGGCCGGCGCCGCCGGGTCGGTCAGCGCCAGCGCGAGCTGTGGGTTCTGGTCCAGGATACGGCCGAAGCGGAAAAGCTCGTCCTCCACCTCGTCGAGCGCACTGGTGACGTCAGCCTGAGCGAGTAGCGCCTCGACACTGAGCTCCTCCAGGGCCTGACGCAGGTCCCCCGGCCGCGACCAGCGGCTCTGCACCACGCTGTCGACCACTTTCAGGGTGGGCTCGCTGACCTGGCCGGCCAGCAGCCGGCGGGCGAGCCCGACCCGCGACGGCCCCGGGGCCCCCGGGTCGGTCAGTGCCCGGCGCACCGTCGCTTCCCGCCCGATCAGGGCGGCGACCGCACGCAGTTCCTCGGCGATCCGGTCGGCGTCGGGAACCCGCGCGGCCCGTCGCGGGCCACCCACCGGGATGGCCGTCACCTGGTCGAGCACGGCACGGGCCACTGCCAACGAGCGTCGGCTGGCGCCCTCCACCGTCAGCCTCCCAGCCCGGACGCGGTGCTGGCCGGCCGCGGCCCGGCCTCCAGACCCGCGATGAAGTCGTCGACAAGCTGACGCTGCCGGGCGTCGTTCTGCAGCTCATGCCCGACTATCTTGGTGGCGAGCTCGACCGCGAGCGTGCCGACCTCGCGCCGGACCTGGGCGACGACCTGCGACCGCTCGGCCGCCAGCGACGCCTCGGCCCGATCGCGCAACTCGGCGACCTCCCGCTGGGCGTCGGTCCGTAGTTCGTCGATGATTACCCGCGCCTGGGCGTGCGCATCCTCCCGGATACGGGCCGCCTCGGCACGCGCCTCGGCGAGCTGGGCACGGTACTGCTCGAACAGCGCCTGCGCCTCACGCTGGGCCTGCTCGGCCCGACGCAGTCCGCCCTCTACGCGTTCGGTCCGATCGGCGTAGGTCTTGCGGATCTGCGGATAGATCTTCCAGAAGAAGAATCCAACCAGGACACCGAAGGCCAGCAGCCCGACGATCAGTTCAGACAACGGCGGCACGAGGACGTTTTCCTCGTGCGTGCCCACTTCCTCGGCGGCGAGGATGACAGAGGAGTACACCTGATATCCCTGTGCCGGATCAGGTGAACACGAAGGGGACGACGAAGCCGATCAGAGCCAAGGCCTCGACCAGCGCGAACCCGATAAGCATGTACCGGAAAGCAACCTGCTCCGCCTCGGGCTGGCGGGCGATCGCCTGGATGCCGAGTCCGAAGATGATGCCGACGCCGATACCGGGACCGAGAGTGGCGATGCCGTAGGCGACCGTCCCGATGTTGCCGCTGATGGCGTCTTCAGCGGCCAGCAACGTGGACGCGGTAAGAGACATCGTGAAATCCGTCCTTCTAAAGTCGGTGCACCGGGACCGTCTCCGCGGTGCGGGTACGTCGAGAGGAAGATGTCAGGCCCGTGCCACCGCCGGTTGCGCCGGCGTGGCAAACGAAGTCGTCTCCGAGCTCGGTTCGTGCCCGTGGACCGGTGGATGGTCCGTGGCGTGGTCACCGCCACCGTGCGACGAGATAGCACCGCCAATGTAGGCGGCCGTCAGGATGGTGAAGATGTACGCCTGCAAAAGGTCGATCACCAGTTCGAAGCCGGTCAGGACGACGAACATCAGCCCGGAGAAGATGCCGAAGATGAACTGCGGCTTCGGTAGCAGGTAGTCGGCCCCGAGCGCGAACACCAGTAGCAGCATGTGGCCGGCGAACATGTTGGCGAAGAGCCGGATGGCGAGGGTGGCCGGCCGCACGACGAGGGTCGAGAAGAACTCGATCGGCGCCAAGATCAGTTTGACACCGAAGGGCGCGTCCGGTGCTGGTACAAGCATGTTCTTGAAATACGCTCCGGCCCCATGCTCGCGGATTCCGACCACATTGAAAATGGCCCAGCTGATCAGAGCCAAAATCATCGGCAGAGCAATACGCGAGGTCGTCGGGAACTGGGCCACGGGGATGATGGCCATGACGTTCGAGACCAGGATGAAGCAGAAGAGGATCATCAGGTACGGCGAGAAGACTCGGCCGCGCTCCCCGATGACGTCTCGGGAGATCTGCTGGTCGACGAAGTCGTAGATGGACTCGCAGAAATTCTGGAGCCCCCGCGGGACCAGCGCGGCCCGACGGAATCCAAGCCAGAGGAAAAGGCCCACGAAGATCGCGACGAACAGGGTGAGCGCCGACCACTTGTTGAAGTAGAGGTCACCGATCTCAAACCAGTTCTTCGGCCTGAAAACCTCGGAAGTCGGCCCGTGGAAGCCGTCGTCGGCCGCCGCGAACACCGAACCGCTCGGCACTTCCGACACCTCCATGATCATTCAACAACGTCAAAGTTCGCAATCACCTACGACCAGGTCGGCCTCACCCTATACGGGTGAGGCCCCTCCGGGTAGAGGAGCGAAAGCCAGGCGGCCACCGCCTGGCATCCCGATCCCTACCCTCCACCCACGAGGCCCCGTCAGGGCCCGTCCCATGCGGAAACGAAAGGGGACAACCAGCGGCGAGCGGCACCCAGGGCGCCTGCCCGACACCGCCGATGCTATCCGCCTGGACGCTGCGAGGCATCAATTACACACGAGAGATCTTCGACAAACTGTCGAAGATCACCGTCCGTAAATTTGATGGCAATTTTGTTACCTAGAGTGACTTTACTTCCATCTACACACCGTCATCAACGGACACCGAAGCGATAAATGACCAGGTAGAGTGCTTCCGCAATTCCGACAATCAGTCCAATGGGGAAAAAAGGGCTTGAAACCCCAGTAGCCGATCAAGGCCAAAACCGGCCAGTCCCCAGAAGCCGGCTCCCGCCACAAGCGTGCCCACGATGCCCCAGGCCTCGCCGGCGGGCGGCGCCAGTGCGCGGCCCAGGTTGCGACCCGGGCCCTCGGGCACCCGCGAGCCGCCACCGCCGGTCCCGGTCGAGCTCTCCCCCGACCGGTCGTCCGCGCTCTGGTCGGGCATGGAACCCACCTCGTCACCGCCCCTCGACCGGCGCCGGCCCGGCTGCCGGCCCCTGCGGCACGTCCGGCTCGGCCTCGGCGCTCGGCACCGTGGCCGGAATCCCCGGTTCGTAGAACGGCACCCGCAGCCGGGCCGCCGACCACACTTCGGCGCCGACCCAGCACAGCGTGCCCGCCACGATTGACCAGGCGAACGACGGCAGATTCACGGCGGTGGTGCCCTCCAGGGCCACCAGGACGACACCCAAGGTCACAACCTTCACCGCGTAGACGCCCAGCGCGACCGGCAGCAGCGCCGTCGTGCCGATCCGCCGGCCGATCGCCACCAGTGCCACCTTGCCCGCCGCGAAGAAGGTGCTGACCAGGCCAACTCCCAGGGCCGCGCCGAGGAAACCCGCCCCGCCCCGCGCCACCCCGGCGATCACGAGCGTCGGCACGGCCAGCGCGAGCATGGTCCACAGCCCGGCGCGCAACGTCGGCGCCGCGACGCCGGTCACGCCCGCCGCCCCGTACGCTGGGTGCCGAGGAGCAGGGCTACCAGGGCCGCGAGGCCCACTCCGACGGTGGCAGCCAAGATTGGCCACGGGGAGTCGGAGAACGACGCGGCGACACCTCCGAACCCGACCAGAGCCGCCCAGAAGTACATGAAGAGAACCGCCCTCACGTGCGAATTACCGATTTCCAGCATACGGTGGTGGAGATGCATCTTGTCCGCCGCGAACGGCGAGCGCCCCGCCCTCGTCCGCCGGACGACCGCGAGCCCGAGGTCGAGGAACGGAACGGCGAGCACGGCCAGGGGTATCGCCAACGGGATCAGTGACGGGTACGACCGTGAGGGTCCAACGTAACCCCCGTAGGCCACCTGACCGGTCACGGAGATCATCGATGCGGCCGACAGCAGGCCGATGAGCATCGAGCCCGAGTCCCCCATGAACAGCCGGGCCGGATTGAAATTGTGCGGCAGGAACCCGATGCAGACCCCGGCGGTCACGGCGGCCAGGAGCGCCGCCGGGGAGGCCCGGTAGAAGCCGTTGATCACTGCGATCTGATAGGCGAAGTAGAAGGTCGCGCCGGCGGCGATCGCCGCGACACCCGCCGCGAGGCCGTCCAGGCCGTCGATGAAGTTCATCGCGTTGATAAGCACGACCGTGGCGAGGATGGACAGCGGGACCGCGGTCTCCGGTCCCAGGCTCAGCGTCGTCTCGCTGTCCCGATCGATCGCGAACGTCCATTGGACACCGAGGAGCACCATAATGCCGGCCGTGGCGACCTGCCCGGCCAGTTTGGTCAGGGAGTCCAGTTCCCATCGGTCGTCGGCGACGCCGAGCAAGCAGATCAAGGTGCCGGCGACGAGCACCGCCCGGATCTCCGACCAGTCCTGGGAGACCACCGACAGGAACGGCAGGCGGTCCGCCACCCCGAACCCGGCGTAGAGCCCGGCAAGCATGGCCAGGCCCCCCAGCCGGGGCGTCGGGGTGGAGTGGACGTCGCGGGCACGTACCCCGGCGACGGCACCGATACGCATGGCGAAGACGCGTGCCACCGGCGTGGCGAGAAAGGTCACCGCCGCCGAGACCACGAAGACGAGCAGGTACTCGCGCACCGTCGGGCATCTCCCGCCTGCCGGACCCGGATCCGGCTACTGCCGCCTGCTGCCGCCTACTGACGCGGCTGTGCGGAACCTCTTGATCCCCTACCGCGGATAGGCCCCTACCGCGGATAGGCCGGATGCCGGGCGACAAGCGCGGACACCGCCGCCGCCACGTCGGCGGCGGTGTCCGGCTCACGCACCGCGTGGGCGATCAGCCCCGCGATCTCCTTCATCTCCCCCTCGCCCATCCCCTGGGTGGTGACCACCGGGGTTCCTACCCGGATGCCGGAGGAGATCGCGGGCGGCTGCGGGTCATAGGGAATGGCGTTCTTGTTCAGGGTGATGCCGGCCGCGTCGCAACGCGCCTCGGCTTCCTTGCCACTGACTCCGAGTTCCCGCAGGTCGAGCAGGGCGAGATGGGTGTCGGTGCCACCGGCGACGGGCCGGATGCCCTCGGCAGCGAGCCCGTCGGCGAGCCGCTGCGCGTTGGCCACCACCTGGCGAGCGTACTGCGCGTAAGCGGGCGAGGCCGCCTCTCGCAACGCGACGGCCTTCGCCGCGACCGCGTGCATCAGCGGGCCACCCTGGCTGAACGGGAACACGGCCTTGTCGATGCGGGAGGCCAGCTCCTCGCGCGCGAGGATCATGCCCCCCCGCGGGCCGCGCAACACCTTGTGGGTGGTGAAGCTGACGACGTCGGCGTAGGGCACGGGGCTCGGGATCGCGCCCCCGGCGACCAGACCGATGAAGTGCGCCGCGTCCACCATCAGCCACGAACCAACCTCGTCGGCGATCGAGCGGAACGCGGCGAAGTCGATCAGACGTGGGTAGGCCGTCGCCCCACAGATGATCATCTTGGGCCGGTGCTGGCGGGCGAGCTCCCGCACCTGGTCGTAGTCGATCAGCTCGGTGTCCTCCCGCACGCCGTAGGCCACCACGTTGAACCACTTACCGGAGAAGCTCACTTTGCTGCCGTGGGTGAGGTGACCGCCATGCGGCAACGACATCGCCAGGACTGTGTCACCGGGCGTGAGTAGCGCCGCATACACCGCGAAGTTCGCCGACGAGCCCGAATGCGGTTGCAGGTTGGCGTGCTCCGCGCCGAAGAGCTGCTTCGCCCGGGCGATGCCGATCTCCTCGGCCCGGTCGACCACCTGGCAACCGCCGTAGTAACGCCGACCCGGATACCCTTCGGCGTACTTGTTCGACAACGTCGAGCCCAGCGCCGCCAGCACCGCCGGGGACGTGAAGTTCTCGCTCGCGATGAGTTGCAGGCCGCCGCGCAGCCGGTCCAGCTCATCGAGGACCACCTCCGCGATCTCCGGATCCGTCGCGCTCAGCTGGTCGAAGTCCGGGCCCCAGAACGGGGTGCTCATGACGTTCCTAACCTCCTGCGCTAGAACGGCGACCGCGCTGGAACGGCAACCGTGCCACAACCGGCAACCGATGACCGGTGCCGCCGCGCGGGCAGCCCGGTCACCCCATGCTCCTCTGGCCCGGGAACACCATCCACCCGGATCTACCCGAAGCCACCCGCTGTGACCATCGCCCCCGCGACCCGGTTCAGGATCGTACGGGACTCTCCCGCCGGGACGATCAGCGGCGTCAGGCCCACCCCACGCCGGCCCGTCCGGACCCCGGGCCCGGCTCCAGTTCACGGGCTCACCGGTTCACGGGCTCCCGGACCAGCGGCAACACTGCACGCAGCGCGGTGAGATCAATCGCACCGCTGCGCAGTACAACGGGCACCTCCTCGGTGCAGTCGACGATGGTCGAGGGGACGGCGGCCGGGCACGGTCCCCCGTCGAGATAGACACCCGCGGCACCGCCGAGCTGGTGCAGCGCCTCGTCGATCGTCGTCGCCGGAGGCTGGCCGCTGATGTTCGCGCTGGAGACGGCCATCGGCCCGGTCCGACCCAGCAGCTCGATCGCCACCGGGTGCAGCGGCATGCGCACCGCCACCGTGCCCCGGCCCTCCCCGAGATCCCAGCGCAGCGACGGGGTGTGCCGGACTACCAGCGTCAGCCCGCCCGGCCAGAATGCGGTGATCAGCTCCCGGACCTGGGGAGTCATCCGCTCGATCAGCCCGTCGAGGGTGCGCCAGGAGCCGACCAGGACCGGGACCGGCATGTTCCGGCCACGTCCCTTTGCCGCCAGCAGCGAGGCCACCGCGTCCCGGTCGAAGGCATCGGCGCCCAGCCCGTAGAGCGTGTCGGTGGGGAGCACAACCAGCCCACCCCGGGCGACGGTGCTGACCGCCGCGTCGAGACCGCGGGCCCGCTCCCGTTCGTCGGAGCAGTCGAAACGTTCCATTGCCCGTCCTCTTCTCAAGGATCAGGGTTCGTCCTCAGGATCGGGGCTCGCGGGACGCCCCGCGCTGGCCGGTGACGAACCGGTCCCGGCCGGCCAAGTCCCGATGATCCGCCACGTGCGACCAGCGGCCATCGGCGCGAAGCAGCTCGGGCGCCGACACCCCGTGGCCGTCGGCGTGTTCGATGACGAGTAGACCGCCTGGCCGCAGGAGCCGCGCCGCCACCCCGACAACCGTGCGCACCACGTCGAGCCCGTCGGGCCCTCCCCACAGGGCGCGGGCCGGATCATGCTCGCCCACCTCGGGCTCCACCGTGTGGCGGTCGGAGTCGGGGAGGTACGGCGGATTGCTGATGATCAGGTCGACCGTCCCGGCGAGTCGGGTGAGCGGCTCGGGCAGCGCCGCGGCGATGTCGGCTGCGTGCGCCGTCACGGGAAGACCGGTGTCGGCAATGTTGCGTCGCAGCCAGACCACCGCCGCCGGGTCGACCTCCACGGCGTGCACCCTCGCGCCGGGCAGCTCCGCCGCCAGGGACAGCGCGATCGCCCCCGAGCCCGCGCACAGATCGACGCACAACGGTCCCGGCTGCCGGGCCCCGGTGAGCCCGGCGGGCCCGGTGAGCGCCCATTCGACGACAGACTCCGTCTCAGGCCTCGGGATGAAGACCCCGGGGCCGACGGTGAGCTCGAGGTGGCGGAAGCCGGCGACACCGGTCAGGTGCTGCAGCGGCACCCGTTGCGCACGCCTGGCCACGAGCTCGTCCAGCCGCCGCGCCGCTGCCGCCGTGACGTCGTCGAGCAGTGCCAGCCGGCCGCGGGGCACCGCGAGCACGAAGGCGGCGAGCTGCTCGGCGTCGGCACGGGGGCTCGCCACCCCGGCCGCACGCAACCGGTCGGTCGCCGCCGCCAACCACGCGCCCAGCGGTGTCAGGTCGGCCGCGTGGCGCACCGGGCTCAGGGGATCCGCGGAGCCCGAATGTGGGGACGCGCCCCGGCCCGGCTGCTCCGTGCCCCGAGAGCGCCCCTGCACGGCCGACGGGCCGGTCATGACGCCTGAGCCGCCAGCCGCGCGTCGAGGTCCGCGGCGGCCAGCGCGTCGAGGACCTCGTCGAGCTCCCCGTCGAGCACCTGGTCGAGGTTGTGTGCCTTGTAGCCGACCCGATGGTCGCTGATCCGGTTCTCGGCGAAGTTGTAGGTCCGGACCCGCTCCGACCGGTCCACCGTGCGGACCTGGCTGGCACGCGCCAGCGACGCCTCCGACTCGGCCTTCTCCCGGGCCGCCCCGAGCAGGCGGGCCCGCAGGATCCGCAGCGCGGACTCCTTGTTCTGTAGCTGGCTCTTCTCGTTCTGGCAGGAGACGACCACACCGGTCGGGATATGGGTGATCCGGACCGCGGAGTCCGTGGTGTTGACGCTCTGCCCACCGGGGCCGGACGAGCGGAACACGTCGATGCGCAGGTCGTTCGGGTCGATCTCGACATCAACCTCCTCGGCCTCCGGAAGCACCAGGACCCCGGCTGCCGAGGTGTGGATACGTCCGGCGGACTCGGTGACGGGCACCCGCTGGACGCGGTGCACCCCGCCCTCGAAGCGCAGCCGGCCGTAGACGCCGTCCCCGGGGCCCGCGGGTCCCCGGGCCTTCACCGCCACGCTGACATCACGATAACCGCCGAGGTCGGAGGGGTTGGCGTCGAGGATCTCGGTCTTCCAGCCGCGCCGTTCGGCATAGCGCAGGTACATCCGGAGCAGGTCTCCGGCGAACAGCGCCGATTCTTCGCCACCGGCGCCGGCCTTGACCTCGAGGATGGCGTCCCGGGCGTCGTCCGGGTCAATCGGGACGAGGTAGGCCCGCAGTCGGTCGTTGAGCCGGGCCAGCTCCCCGCCGAGATCATGGACCTCGTCCCGGAACGACGGGTCCAGCGCCGCGAGCTCGCGGGCGGCAGCGAGGTCCCCCTCCACCCGGTCGAGCTCGCGCGCAAGATCCACGACCGGGGCGAGCTGCGCGTAGCGACGGCTCAGGGCGCGCGCCTTCGCGGGGTCGTTGTGCACCGCCGGGTCGGCGAGCTGCCCCTCGATCTCGGCGTGCTCGGCGATCAGGCCGTCGAGCGGGGACGTCATCGTGGTTCCTTCGCACGTCATGGTTCTGGAACACGTCACGGTTCCGGGAGAGGGTCGGTGGGACGGGTACCACCCGTCCCAGACGCAAACGGCGCCCGTCCGGAGTCCGAACGGGCGCCGCGGCCAAGCTACTTCGCGCCGCCGACCTTCTCGCCGGGGCGCCGCCGACCGAACCGGCGCTCGAACTTCTCGACCCGGCCGCCGACGTCGAGGATCTTCTGCTTGCCGGTGTAGAACGGGTGGCACTGCGAGCAGACCTCGGCGTTGACGACGCCGTTCTCCTTGGTGCTGCGGGTGGTGAAGGTGTTCCCGCAGGTACAGGTGACCGTCGTCTCGTGGTAGGTCGGGTGGACGTCAGACTTCATGATCCCTCTTTCGAAGTGGCCGCCGGGTCGTCGTCTCGCGTGGACGACGTGAACCGGAGCCGGTCTGCTGCCAGTCTGCCAGAGGCCGGGTGCACCGACCGCCAGCCGATGCCAGGGGTCCCCACACTGCGCCGAAGACGCCAACGGCTCCCCCCAACAACCCCCCAGCAAGATCGCCGAAGGCGATCGCGCGGAAACCCCGAACGGCACCCAACGCCAGGGGTCCCCACACTGCGCCGAAGGCGCCGTGTGGGGGAAGGCTAATCCTGAGGCGGTGCGGTCTTGGCGATCTGCATCAGGAACTCGTAGTTCGTCCTGGTCTGCTTGAGCCGGTCGAGCAGGAGCTCGAGGGCCTGCTGGGTCTCCCTGGTGTGGAGCACGCGACGCAGCTTGTGCATGATCGCGAGCTCGTCCGGGGCAAGCAGGATCTCCTCCTTGCGGGTACCGGAGGCGTCAACATCCACCGCGGGGAAGATCCGCTTATCGGCGATCTTGCGATCGAGTTTGAGCTCGGCGTTGCCGGTTCCCTTGAACTCCTCGAAGATCACAGTGTCCATCGTCGAACCGGTCTCCACCAGCGCCGTCGCAATGATCGTCAGAGACCCGCCGTTCTCGATGTTGCGGGCCGCGCCGAGGAACCGCTTCGGCGGGTAGAGCGCCGTCGAGTCGACACCACCGGACAGGATACGACCGGAGGCCGGGGCAGCCAGGTTGTAGGCACGGCCCAATCGGGTGATCGAGTCGAGCAGCACGACGACGTCGTGGCCCAGCTCGACCAGGCGCTTGGCCCGCTCGATGGACAGCTCGGCAACATTGGTGTGATCGGCCGGTGGACGGTCGAAGGTGGACGCGATGACCTCGCCCTTGACCGACCGCTGCATGTCGGTGACCTCCTCCGGCCGCTCATCGATGAGCACGACCATGAGGTGGACTTCCGGGTTGTTCGTCGTGATCGCGTTCGCGATGGACTGCAGCACCATCGTCTTACCCGCCTTGGGCGGGCTGACGATCAGGGCCCGCTGCCCCTTGCCGATCGGCATCACGAGGTCGATGACCCGCGTGGTCAGCATGTGGGGCTCGGTCTCCAGGCGCAGCCGCTCCTGGGGGTAGAGCGGAGTCAGCTTGGTGAACTCCGGCCGGCCGCGCGCCTCCTCGGGCTCCATCCCGTTGATGGTGTCGAGCCGGACCAGCGCGTTGTACTTGTCCCGGCGCTGCTCGCCCTCCTGCGGGGCGCGGACGACACCGGTGATGGCGTCACCGCGGCGCAGCCCATTGCGACGCACCTGGGCGAGGCTGACGTAGACGTCGGTCGGGCCGGTCAGGTACCCGCTGGTCCGCACGAAGGCGTAGTTGTCCAGAACGTCGAGAATGCCGGCGACGGGGACCAGGACGTCGTCCTCGCGCAGGACCGGCTCGTTCTCGCTCGGGCCGGCCTGCCCACCGCGACCGCGGTTACGACCGCGTTCCCGGAAGCGGCCCCGCCGGCCACGAGCGGCGAAGTCGTCCTCGCCTTGTCCCCCTTGCCCCCCCTGCCCGGGCCGGTCGCCGCCGGAACGCTCTGCCCCGGACCGGTCACCCTGCTGGGTGCGGTCCACGCGGCTGGGACGATCAGCGGCCTGACGGTCCGTACCGGAGCGGCGGTCCGCGCCTTGGCGGTCCGCCGTGGCACGCTCGCCACCGGCCTCACCGCCCTGACGGTCGCTCGCGCTCACCCGGCCGTTGTCGGCGGAACGATCCCGACGGTCCTCCCGGCTCCGGGGACCGGCATCGGTCTGACGGTGGGACGCGGCGGCCGGCGGAGCCGACGCGGGCGCCCCGGTCGGCTGGGCGGAAGCCACGGCGGAGGCGGCCGATCCGGCCCGGGCATCCGTAGCCGATCCGGCCCGGGTCTCCACGACCGTGTCCCCGGCCGCCGTTTCGGGCAGGGTCGGCTGCTCGACGGCGGGGCTCGCCGCCGCCCGAGAGGCCCCACGACGGGAACGGGTGCGGGTAGCGGTGCCGTCCGGGCCGGCAGCCTGCCGGGACACCCGCGGCGCGGGAGATGTCTCGCTCGCGGCCGGGACCGGTCCGGCGGACGAGGCCGGCCCCGATTCCGCCGGGAGCGGCGCAAAGGCCGAGGAGGCCGCGGGGGCCGAAGAAGTCGCTGGGGCGGGCGCGGCCGCGGACTCGTTGTTCTGCAGGTTCTGGATCGCGGCGATGAGCTGGCCTTTGCGCAACCGGCCCACGCCCTGGATCCCCAGGGACGAGGCCTTGGCCTGCAGTTCGGGGAGCAGCATCGCGGACAGACCGGTGCCCTGCCGGCGGCGTCGGGTCACGGCCGCGCCTTCTCCGGCCGGAGAAGGCGCGGGGAGAGCGGTCCGGGTGGTACGGCCTGCGCGCGAGTCACCGTTCCCGGTGGGCTCAGCGTTCCCGGTGGGCTCAGCCGAGATGGCGTCTGCGGACGAGATGCCCGCCGCCAAGTCGCTCTCCCGGGGCGATGCAGGCGTCACGGGCGGCGCAAGCGTCACGGGCGGCGCAGGCGTCACGGGCGGCGCAGACTCACGTGCGCTCTGCGGCAGCACGTTGGTGGTGTCGCTCAAGGTTTTCCTTCCCTGAAGGAACTGGCTCCTGGTGAGCCGGGCGTTGCTTGTGGACCTTCTTCGCCTGCACACATGCCGGATGAAGGGGTATACAGCACCGGATGGGCGAGCATCGCGCCCGTGTACGGCGCCAGCGGCCGACTGCCGCGAGCGAACTCGCCGATCCCGCCTGGGGAGTGCCGGTGTGGAGCCGAGGCAACGACGACGAAGCTTATACACCGGAGCCCCGAACCATGTTCCATCTGGCGAGACCAGAGCGGCACGGCGGGAGCGAGCACGCGCCGCGGTGGCAGCGGGTGCAGTCACCAGACTATCCAGCGGCAGACACCTCGGCAACAACCTTGAGACGTCAGGACTTCCCGATGTGACACACAACCGCGAATCGGGAGCTCGCAGCGCCAGCCGTCGCAGCGGATCCCACCGCGGGCAACCGGGTCATGGCGCCGCGGATCGACATCGGATGACGCGTGCACCGCGTCTATCCACCGGTAGCGGGGCGACGGAGAACCCGGCACCCGCCACATCCACCGCCGCCGCGGCCTGTTCACCGCCGACGGCGAGGGCGATGACGGATGGCCCCGAACCGGACAGGGCCGCCGCGATCCCCCTGCCGCGCAGCCGACCGACGAGGTCTGCCGACGCCGGGACGCCGGGGAACCGGTAGGGCTGATGCACCAGATCCTCGGTGGCACGCAGGAGTGCCTCGGCACGTCGGGACGGCTGCCCGGCTGCCGGCTCGGCTGCCGACATCGTCAACGCCAGCAGCGCGGCCCGACCGAGGTTGCGGGCGGCGTTGGCGAATGGAACGCTGCTCGGCAGCGCCCCGCGCGACTGCTCGGTCGACTGTCGTATCGCGGGGATGAAGATCACGGGTCTCAGCTCGGCGAAGGGATCGACGCGCAGGGACCGGGCACCGTCGCCGTCCGGCCACGCAACGGTGAAGCCCCCGCTCAGCGCCGCGGCGACGTTGTCCGGGTGCCCCTCGATGGCGCTGGCGAGCCGCAGCATGCCCGCAGGCCCGAAGAAGCCGGCTCCGGACGCCGCGCCGGGCACCGGGCCCGGCTCGGGCGCGTCATCGGACACGGAGTCCGCGCCGGCGTCGAAAACGGCATCGGCGTCGAAAACGGCATCGGTCTCGAAGGCGGGCCCGAGGTCCGGCTGCGCGAGCGCGGCGGCGGCGACGACCCCGGCGACGATCGCCGCGGCCGAGGATCCCAGCCCGCGGCCGTGCGGGATCCGGTTGACGCAGTGCAACGCGAGACCGGGCTGCGCCCGGCCGAGGGTGTCGAAGGTCGCCCGGATCGCCCGGACCACGAGGTGCGTCTCGTCCCGGGCGACGACGTCCGTGCCGACGACGTCGACGGTGAGGCCGGATCGGGTCGTCTCGACATCGACTTCGTCATACAGGCCTAATGCCAAGCCGAACGCGTCGAAGCCAGGGCCGAGATTCGCGCTGGTCGCCGGCACCCGGACCCGGACCCGCCGCGACACGCCGTCGGCGGCGGTGACCGGCCCGGACCGACCGGCCCGCTCGGCGAAGGCTGCCGTCCCGCCTGGACACGGGGAGAACCGAGTGGTCACGAGCGCCGCAGCCCCAGCGCCTCGGCGGCGCCCGCGACGGTCGGGCGGATCGTTTCCGGCCGGGCCGCGCCGCTGATCGCCCAGTCAGGGTCCTTGAGCCCGTTGCCCGTGACGGTGCACACGACCTGCTCGCCGGGTTCGATCCGGCCGGCCGCCCGCGCCTTCAGCAGGCCTGCGACGCTCGCGGCGCTGGAAGGCTCCACGAAGACACCCTCCCTGCGGGCCAGCAGGCGGTAGGCGGCGAGGATCTCCCGGTCGTTCACGGCGTCGATCAGACCACCGGAGGCCTCCCGCGCCTCGACGGCGAGACCCCACGAGGCCGGGTTGCCGATGCGGATCGCCGTGGCGATCGTCTGTGGCGAGGTCACCACCTCGCCCCGCACGATGGGCGCGGCACCCGCTGCCTGGAAACCGCACATCCGCGGGCGGCCGCTGGCGATCCGGTTGTTCTCCTCGAGGTAGCCCCGCCAGTAAGCGGTGATGTTGCCGGCGTTACCGACCGGCAGGCAGTGGACGTCCGGGGCCCGGCCGAGCGCCTCCACGATCTCGAAGGACGCCGTCTTCTGCCCCTCGAGACGGAAGGGGTTCACCGAGTTGACCAGGGTGACCGGCGAGGTGTCGGCAAGTTCGCGCGCCACCCGCAGGCAGTCGTCGAAGGAGCCGTCGAGCTGCAGCAGCCGGGCCCCGTGGACAAGCGCCTGGGCGAGCTTGCCCAGGGCAATCTTCCCGCTGGGCACCAGCACCGCGCAGGTGATGCCGGCGCGGGCCGCGTAGGCGGCGGCCGACGCCGAGGTGTTGCCGGTGGACGCGCAGATGACGGCCTGGGAACCGGCGCCGACAGCCCGGCTGATGGCCACCGTCATCCCGCGGTCCTTGAAGGACCCGGTCGGATTCGCCCCTTCGATTTTGAGATGAACCTCACATTCGGTGAGGTCGGAGAGATGTGCCGCGGGCAGCAGGGGCGTCCCGCCCTCACGCAACGTGATGACGGGTGTGTCGTGCGCGATCGGCAGACGGTCCCGGTACTCCTCGATGATTCCCCGCCACGGCCGGTGCGGCCGCTCGGGCGCCGCGGACAGCACCGGCACGGCCGGCTCGTCCGCGAGCGGTGTGGATGACGTCGTGGTCACGGCTCACCTCCCTCAACCCGTATCACGCCGGACACCGCCCGGACACCTGCGAGACCGCGGAGCTCCTCGACGGTGGCGGACAGTGCCGCGTCCGGGGCGGCATGCGTCACCAGGACGAGGCTCGCGTCGTCGCCGCGGCCGTCCTGACGAACGCTCCTGATGGACACATCGTGACGCGCGAACGCCCCAGCGACCGTCGCGAGTACGCCGGTCTTGTCGGTGACGTCGAGATTCACGTGATACCTCGTCACGGTACGGCCCATCGGCAGCACAGGCAGCGCGGCGTAGGACGATTCACCAGGGCCGCGACGGCCGGCGATACGGTTGCGCGCGACCGCGACCACATCCCCGAGCACCGCCGAGGCGGTCGGCGCTCCGCCGGCACCCTGGCCGTAGAACATCAGCTGGCCCGCCGCCTCGGACTCGACGAACACCGCGTTGAAGGCCTCCCGCACCCCGGCCAGCGGGTGGGTGCGCGGGATCATCGCCGGGTGGACCCGCACGCTGATCCCCTCGGTCTCGGCCGAGCGTTCCGCCACCGCGAGCGCCTTCACGGTGCAACCGAGCTCCCGGGCGCTGGCGATGTCGGCGGTGGTGACCTCACCGATGCCGACCCGGTAGACGTCGTCGATCGTTACCCGGGAGTGGAAGGCCAACTGGGCCATGATGGCCGCCTTCGCGGCCGCGTCAAACCCATCGATGTCGGCGGAGGGATCGGCCTCAGCATATCCGAGCGCACCGGCCTCGGCGAGCGCCTCGGTGAACGACGCGCCGGTCTCGTCCATCCGGGTCAGCACGAAGTTGGTCGTCCCGTTGACGATGCCGAGCACCCGGTGCACGCGATCCCCAGCCAGGCTCTCGCGCAGCGGGCGGATCAGCGGGATGGCCCCGGCCACGGCGGCCTCGTAGTAGAGATCGGTGCCGGCCGCGGCGGCCGCGTCGTGCAGCGTCGCGCCGTCCGAGGCCAACAGGGCCTTGTTCGCGGTGACCACCGACTTACCCCCCCGCAGGGCGGACAGCAGCCAGGAGCGGGCCGGCTCGATGCCGCCGACGAGCTCGATCACGATGTCGACGTCGTCCCGGGCGACGAGGCCCGCCGCATCCCCGGTGAACAGCGCCGGATCCACGTCGAGAGCGCGGGTGCGGCCCGGCCTGCGCACCGCGATCCCGGCGAGTTCCAAGGGAGCCCCGACCCGGGCGGCGAGATCGGCGGCGTTGGCCTGCAACAGCCGGACGATCTCGCCGCCGACAACCCCACAGCCGAGCAACGCAATCCTCACCGCGCCACCTCCGGGGAGGCCGGGCCGGCGCCCGGCTCGACAGTCAGGCCCGGACCGGCGTCCAGGCGCAGCAGGTCGTCCTCAGCCTCCCGCCGGACGATGATCCGGGCCGCGCCGTCACGCACGGCGATCACCGGTGGACGCGCCACATGGTTGTAGTTGCTGGCCATCGACCGGTGGTAGGCGCCGCTGGCGGGAATGGCCAGCAGGTCACCGGGCCGGACGTCGTTGGGCAGCGGCACGTCGTGGGCGACGACGTCCCCGGACTCGCAGTGCCGGCCGACGATCGTGACGACGTGCGTCGTGGCCAAGCCGGTCCGGGAGACCAGCCGGGCGGTGTAGCGGGCGTCGTAGAGCGCCGTGCGGATGTTGTCGCTCATGCCGCCGTCCACGCTGACGAAGGTGCGCAGCCCGGGCAGCTCCTTGACGGTGCCGACCTCGTAGAGGGTCACCGTCGTCGATCCGACGATGGCCCGTCCCGGTTCCACCGCGAGGCGCGGGACGGTCAGGCCCGCGGCGGCGCACTCCTTGCCGACCACGGCGGTCAGCCGCTCGGCGACGTCGGTGACCTCCAGCGGGGCGTCCTCTCCGGTGTAGGCGATGCCGAGGCCACCGCCGAGGTTGAGCTCGGGCAGTTCGAGGCCGTGGGTGTCGCGGATGCGCGCGAGCAGGCCCACCAGGCGGTGCGCCGCCAGGCCGAACCCGGCCGTGTCGAAGATCTGCGAACCGATGTGCGCGTGCAGGCCGACGAGTTCGAGGGAGCCAGCGGCCGCGAGCACGCGTTCCACCGCCTCGGCCGCCGACCCGCCGGCCAGCGAGAACCCGAACTTCTGGTCCTCCTGCCCAGTGGAGACGTAGTGATGTGTGTGCGCCTCCACGCCCGGGGTGACGCGGATCAGCACACGCTGGCGCCCGCCCGCCTCGGCGGCGACGGCTGCCAGGCGGGTGATCTCGGCGAAGGAGTCGACGACAATCCGCCCGACGCCATAGCCGACGGCCGCCCGCAGTTCCGCGACGGACTTGTTGTTGCCGTGGAAGAGCAGTCGATCCGCCGGGAAGCCGACCGAGCGGGCCACTGCGAGCTCCCCGCCCGTACAGACGTCGAGATTCAGGCCCCCCTCATCCACCCAGCGAGCGACTGTGCGGCACAAAAAGGCCTTGCCTGCATAGTAGACATCACAGTCGGCGAACGCCCGCCGCCAAGCCACGCACCGGGCCCGGAAGTCGGCCTCGTCGAGAACGAAGGCCGGCGTGCCGAACTCGGCAGCCAGCTCGTCGACCCGGATCCCACCGATCCGCAGCACGCCGTCGGCGTCCAGCCGGGCCGTGGCCGGCCACAGATTCTCCTCCAACGGCACCACCGCTGGGCTGTCGATCTCGCTCATCTCGCCTCTGCCTGCCTCAGGCCGCCTGGCCTGCCTCATGCCGCCTGTTTCACGCTTTCCGACCGGCTCGTTCCCGAACCCGCCCGGACGGTCGGACCGACCGCTCGTCACATCCGCTCGGGGGCGCTGACCCCGAGCAGTCCCAGGCCGTTCGCGAGCACCACCTGGGTTGCCGCCACGAGGAGCAGCCGCGCACCGGTGGCCGGACCGGGCTCGGCGTCGCCCTGCGGAAGCACCCGGCAGGAGTCGTAGAACCGGTAGTAGACCCCGGCAAGTTCCTCGAGATAGCGGGCGAGCCGATGGGGGCCGCGCAGCCTCGCGGCGGACTCGATCACTCGGGGGAACTCGCCGAGCGCGCGCAGCAGCTCACCCTCCCGCGGCTGGGTCAGCAGGGCGACGTCGACCGGCTCGGTCGCGGCCGTGAGGCCCAGGGACTCGGCGTTGCGCAGCAGCGAGCTGATCCGCGCGTGGGCATACTGCACGTAGAAGACCGGGTTGTCACTGGTCTGGCGGGCCATCAGGTCCGGATCCAGCTCGAGCGCCGAATCCGGCGAAGAGCGGACCAGCCAGTACCGCGCCGCGTCGGCCCCGACCGCGTCGGCCAGGTCGTGCAGGGCCTGCTCGGACGCCCGGCGGTCGTAGTAGTACTCCGTGCCCACCTCGAACCCGGCCGCGGGCAGGATGCGCCCCAGGGCGTCTCCGACGGCCGCCCAGCGCGCCGAGGCCAGCGTCACCGGGCCGGTCGGGCTCGCGCTGACGAACTCCAGGTTGACCCGGACACCTCGTGGCCTGACCGCCCGGCCGTACCGGTCACCAGCCGACACCACCGTGCGGGCGATCTCCCCGAGGGCGGCGTCGGCCAGCCGGAAGTTGAGGAACCCCGGGCCGGCGACGTCCACGGCGGCGAGCTCGCTGTCGGTGGCGAGCCGCCGGGCCAACGTCTCCGCGACGGCGCGCGGCGGACGACGGGCGGCCCTGGCAAGCTGGAGCGCGACCGGGGATGCGTAGTCCCCGTGCTCGGGCGTCTTCGGCCGCTCCACCGTGACGGCGGTCGGCACAGTCACGTCCAAGTCGCCGTCCGCGACCGCGCGGCCGATGGCCGTCACGATGGCGTCAGCGAGATCGGCGGGGGTCATGACGGCGATGTTATCGGCGCCGGGTCAGACCGGCTGGCCGGCAGCCAGCCGCTGGACCACGCCGATGAGTTCGTCCGGGTCGAACGGCTTGGTCAGGTAGTAATCCACCCCGACCCGCACCCCACGCTTGACGTCGGCCTCCTGGGCCCGGGCGGTCAGCATAATCATCTTGATGGCGGCGGTGTCCGGTTCCTCCCGCAGCCGGGCGGCCACGTCCCAGCCGTTCATCCTCGGCATCATGATGTCCAACGTGATCACCTGTGGGGCGACCTCGTGCACCATCTCCAGGCAGTCCACGCCGTCTACGGCGGTATGGACCTCAAAGCCCTCCAACTCAAGGTTGACGACCACGAGCTGACGTATCACCGCGTCGTCGTCGACGACGAGGACTCGGGGGGTGGCAGGGTACACACCGGAAGCTTACGGCGACCCGGATTCCCGATCCGGCGTTCCGTCCTGGTAACGTAGGCCGTGTTGACCCGGGGCCCCCGTAGCTCAGGGGATAGAGCACCGCCCTCCGGAGGCGGGTGCGCAGGTTCGAATCCTGCCGGGGGCACGTACAGCATCCGCGCAGCGAGGTAACTGGTCGGCTACTGTACGGAGCGCGGAGGCTTCGCGGAGGTGCCGGCAATCACTTCCGCCAGATCGGCGACCTGATCAAGGTTGATTGCTGAGATTTTGCTCATTCGCCTTCCTCGCCCACTACGCCCGGTTCTCCCTCGAATCCCTCGCCCGCTGGCGGCAGCAGACCCCGCGCGGCCCCGCCGCCCGGTGGCACGGAGGGATGAGGCGCTTCAGGTGTCGTCGCTGGTGACTGCCTCGCGGGCGAGGAGGAGGATCGCCTCGATCTCCTCGTCGGTGAGCGTGGCAATGTGCTCCAGCAACTCCTGGCGTGGGTTGGCTAGCTCAGGCTGAGGGGCGGGTACCCGGGCATCGGAGTTCTGCGTGGTGGCGCGCCGCTGCCGGTGCTGGACGTATCCCGCGACCAGGCTGCCGGCGGCGACTGCCACGACGCTGCCTGGGAACAGTGTTCCGGTCGCCTGGGCCGCAGCCGGGATCGAGCGCCGCGGGATCCCGGCGGCCATGATCGAAGCCATCGGAGTTACAGCTCCGACAAGTTTCAGCGCGGCCTGCGCGCCCGCCCCGGTGGCTGCCGCCCTGAGTAGACGTCTGATGAGTTCGTCGCTGGTGGGGGCGGTGCTGGCGTCGAGCAGCGCCGCGCGGGTCATCAGCTCGGCCGTGCTGACCTGCAGGACCTTGGCGAGAGCGGCCAGCTTGGGCGGGGACGGACGACGAGCACCCTGCTCGATCTTGTCCATGTAGAGAGGGGTGATGCCCGCCTGTCTGGCCAACTCGGCTCGGCTCAGGCCGCGGACCTCCCGTGCTTCCTTGATGGCGGCGCCCAGCACACTCACCTGTCCAGAGTAGCACGTACGCACAGAACTGGATCAAATCTCGCCCTATTGACACCCACATCGGATTACCCGACCATGGGAAGGCGATCTACTACGGATCGTTCTTGCTCAGAAGACAGGAGACTCGTTGTGGATGAGCTCCGACCGAGCGTCGAGGACGCCGCGACGGCCAGGTTTACGACTCTCGTCCTGGAGTCGCAGGCGATGGCGCACGGGGAGACCGAGATCTTCGATGCGCAGTTCGATCGGCGGATCGCGGCGGCTTCTCTGGGCGACTTCGGGGTGAACCTGGATACCATCAAGGCACTTGTTTCCCGGTTGGCCACGACCACTAACCCGGACGTCAACGCGGATGGCGAGAGGCCTGTGAACAGGGTGCTCGCCGAGCTGGCAGCAGGGCTGGCAGCGGTTGACCGGCACCTGGTCGAGTTTGTGAAGGCGACGATCAAGGAGATCGAGGAGTTCCTCAACGCCGAGGCGGAAGCCGCTGGCACTGAGGAGTCGAAATGAAATAACTTGCGCGTTTCGAACCCTCCACAGGCCTGTGACCTGCAATGATGCTCTCGATCGCGTATTTGTTACTTCATTACGTCCCCTGAGCCGGTCAACGTGGAGCTCAAGGACCCCGCAGGTGAGGTCGTCGAGCTGGAGGACTCCCTTCTGTGGAAGCTTATACGTGATGAGCTCCGCGACCAGATCATCGCCGATCTCATCGCTGCCGGCGGTTATGTGGCAGCTGTTCGGGAGTGGCTCAAGAGGAACGCGGCTCAGGCCGCTGCGGCGGTCCCTGCCGGTGCCGGCATCGCTGCGGAAACGGCCGCAGCGGGGGGAGGCGCGGGAGCTGCGGTTGTTCCCGCGGCCTGGCTCGCTGCACTGGTCGGTGCCGGGTATCTCGGCTACAGGACATCTGGGGCGACGGTCCGTGCGGGACGGAAGGACGCGGGCCTGATCCTCAACAGCGCGACGGCGAAGTTCAAGCACCGCCGTGTTCCCGAACTGGACGACGCCGTGGCCAGCACGCGGAAGGACACGATCGACCAGCTTCGGACCACCGGGCTGGCGGAGAGGCCCTGCCGTGGTTAGGGATGGCCGTAAGCGTGCGATGGGAGCGTTCAAGGCCGGCGTCGGAGGTGGGGTAGGAAAGGCCGTCGGCGGTGTAGTCGGCGCGCCGGCCGGGCCGACGACGGCGATCGCCGGGGCGGCATTGGGCGCGGCCGCCGGCTATCTGGCGGGCGAGGCGGTGGAGACCGCTATGGAGAAGGGGGTCGAGGCTGCGGGGAGAATCGCAGACGACCTGCGCACATTCGCGGAGACGGTGGCTGTCATGAGCGATGGGACGGTCTATGCGGCGGCCGACAAGACAATCGACCTGGCAGTCGAGGCCGCGACCGCGTCGTAGTCCGCATGCTCGGGGACGCCGTGCTCCGCATCCGCGGTGACGACGACCCGGTCGCCGTAGCCGGCGATCTCACTCAAACGAGCGAACATCTGCGCGTAGAGGGCGATCTCGGTCGGCTGGGTAACCGTCAGGAATCCCGAGACCAGTTCAACGTTCCCCTGATCATTGTCGAAGATCCAAAAATCCTCGACTGGGCTGGCCAGGCCACGATCGCAAGAGGCGGGAATGACGCCGAGGGACACTGCGGACCACGTCGTGACCTCGGCCAGGTGCACGCACTGGCCGCGCATGACCGCCGGCCCGCCGAAGCCGTTGCGCAGCACGGACTCCTCAATGAGGAATGCGGCGGTGCGCTGGTTGGGACACCGGCCCCGCCACAATCCGGACACGGCGGACCTCGACCCCACGGCCGGCCACCTCGGCGATCAGGTCCAGCCACGGCCGGGGGCCAGCCGCCGCCGGAACTCCTCCTAGTTGCCGACGAGCCGCGCCTGAAACCACGGGTCCCCGGCGGCAAACTCGCGTTTGAGGTTCCGCTGGTCAAGAGAGGAAGGGCACCCTGTGGCCATCGAGGACGGCACGGTCGCGGGTTTGCCGAACAATTCGAGATACCGCTGCGCGGCGTTTGGGTTGAGGTCGGGCGTGAGGGCCGACTGCACGTTCTCTGCCTCCTGGGCGCCGACACTGTAGTACGCCTCGTAGGCAAGGATATCCGGGT
>NZ_CDWRCL010000026.1:0-28329 GCF_977927575.1 Frankia sp. CcCS3 | reverse complement strand
CGCCGGGACCGCCGCGGCGGCGGCCATCTCGGCCGACGAGGCGGCCGGCGCGGCGGCAGCGCGGCGCACCTCGGCCGAGGAGGCCCTGGACCAGGCACGCGACCTCGCCCGACGCGTCGAGCAGCGCCGGATACTGGCCGCCCGGCAGGAGGAGCTCGCGGCACAGGCACCCCGGATCGAGCTGCTCACCACCGGACTGGACGCGGCCCGCCGGGCCGCTGTCGTCGCGCCCGCCCTGGACGAGGTCCGCCGCCGCACCGCGGCGGTCCACCGGGCCGAGGCCGACGAATGCGACGCCCGGAACCGGCTCGGACGCCATCCATCCGGGCTCCTCCCCGGGGGAGAACCCGCCCCCTCGGGACCACTGCCCGAGGAGGCCACCGGGAGGCCTGCCGAGGCGCCTGCCGAGGAACTCGCCCGCCTGGCCCGCCTCGCCCACACCGAGACCGGGCGACTGGAAACGTTGACCGACACCCTCGCCGCCGCCGAGCGGGACGCCGAGGAGGCCACCGGGGCCGACCGGGACACGGCCGCCCACACCCGGTCCGCCGCCGAACTCGCCGAGGCGATCAGCGTCACGCTGCCCCGCGCCCGTGTCGAGGCCGAGGCCCGGGTGGAGGTCGCCCGGCGAGCCGGCGCCGCCCTGCCCGGCCTGGTCGAACGGGCCCGGTGGGCCAAGGAGCTGGCCTCCGCCGTCCGGGAGGGGCGGCAGGTGCGGACCGTGGCCGACGAGGCCGAACGAGACGCATCCGCGGCCCGGACCCACGCATCCGACCTCCGGCGGCAGCGATTCGACGCCATCACCGCCGAACTCGCCGCCGCGCTTGTCCATGACACGCCTTGTCCGGTCTGCGGGGCCCTGGAGCATCCCGACCCGGCCGAGACCCGGGCCGATCATGTGAGCAAGGACGCCGAGACCGCGGCCGGGCAGGATGCGGACCGGCTCGCCGACGCCGCGACGAGGGCAGGCCGGGCGGTGGCCCACTGGGAGTCCCGGGTCCGGGCGCTGCACGCCGACCTGGTCGGCCCAACGGACGGGGACGACCGCGCGGACCCGAACGACAGGGCGGACCCGGACGACCGCGTCGAGGCCGCCTTCGCCGAGATCCGCGCGCTTCCGGTCGCGACGCTGCTGGGCGGCTCCGAGGCGCCGGTCGCGGATCGGCTCGATGAACTCGCCGCCGTGCTGACCCACGCGGTCCGCGCCCGGACCCGGGCGGCTAAGAAGCTCGCCGCGGCGGAGGCCGCGTTGCGCGAGGTCCACGAGAACGAGAAGGAGACCGCGGCCCGCCATTCCGCCGCACGGACCGCGGCGCAGGCAGCCCGGGAACGCGCGGCGGACGCCCGGGGCCGTGCCGCCCGGCGGCTCGCCGGCGTTCCGGCGGAGCTATGCGACCCCGAGGCACTGGCCGCGCGCCGCCGTGCCGTCACCGCCCTCGCCGCCGATCACGAGGCCGCGCAGGCCGCGGCCCTGGCAGCCGAGCAGGCCCGGGCCGAACACATCCGCGCCGGGACGGCCGCCCTCGACCAGGCGCGGCAGGCGGGGTTCTCCGACCTGGACGACGCCGCCGAGGCCGTGCGGGACTCCGACTGGATGCGCCGCGCCGCGGACGAGGTCCGAGCCCATCGGGACGAGCTCGTCGCCGTCGGGGCCAGGCTGGCGGGCGAGGATCTCGCCGTCGACCCGGACACCGAGGTCCCGCTGGCCGACCACGAGACGGCCGTGGCCGACGCCCGCGAGGTCCACGAGAGCACGCTCGCCACGGCCGCACGCGCCCGGGAACGGGCCGAACGGCTGGCCGCGCTGGTCACGGAGTTCACCGAGAAGCTCACTACCCTGGATCCGCTGCGGGAGGCGGCGGACGAGCTGCGGGGACTCGCCGATCTGGCCGCCGGGCGGGGTGCCAACACCGAGCGCATGCCGCTGTCCAGCTTCGTGCTGGCGGCCCGGCTGGAAGAGGTGGCCGCTGCCGCCAGCCATCGGCTCGCGGCGATGAGCGGCGGCCGGTTCACTCTGGTGCACGACGCGGGGGAAAGCCGCGACAAGCGCCGGCGCGCCGGCCTCGGGCTGCTGGTCGACGACGCCTGGACCGGCCGGCGGCGCGACACCGCCACCCTGTCCGGCGGGGAGACCTTCCAGGCGGCGCTGTCACTGACCCTCGGGCTCGCCGACGTCGTGACGGCCGAGGCGGGAGGCCGGCGGATGGACGCGCTGTTCATCGACGAGGGTTTCGGCACGCTCGACCCGGACAGCCTCGACGAGGTGATGACCGTCCTCGACGAGCTGCGTTCCGGCGGCCGGCTCGTCGGCGTCGTCAGCCATGTCACCGAGCTGCGCCAGCGCATCCCGAACCAGATCCGGGTCGTCAAAGGGGTCGGCGGCAGCCGGGTCGAGACCACGTCCTGACCCGGACGCACCACTGACCCGGATACACCGCTGGCCCGGATACACCACTACTCGGCCGGCCTAGCCGGGAAAACCGCATCCCAGGCCAGGACCCGGGATCGGGAAACGGCCACCACCGGATTCCGGTGGTGGCCGTTTCGGCATTGCCGGACGGACCAGGGATCGGATCATTTCATCGAGTCTTCAACGGAGATGTCCGGCTACGAGAACAGGTTTATGGTGACCGACTTTCCACTGAACGGTCTCTGGAGGGGGAAGGTACGGCTGTAGTTGTCCGAGTTGTCGGAACACTGGACGCTGAAGGTGGCGCTTGTGCCGGCCACCGGAACCTGCTGGAGGCTCAGGCTGTAGAAGCCGCCGGCGCCGACGCCGGACGAGTCGAACTCGCCGGCCGTCGTGCGGACCGCCACGCCCACCGCGGCGCTGGCCGGGCACCTGGCGACGCCGCCGATCAAGACGTTCGAACTGTTCAGATCCGCGCTCGCGGGAAGGGCCGATGCCAGCGTCAGCGCGCCGGCGGCTCCGGCCGAGGCGAGGAGACCCACGGTCTTACGCATTCTCATGACGAAATAACCTCTCTCAACAGATGCGACCTCTTGCCCGCCGAGGGAAGGTTACCCGACTCCGGAAACGTTATTCGCCGCCGTCGCCATTTTTTGCGCCGAGGCCTTTTCAGTTTTATCGGCGACTTTCCGGGTAGCCGGGGCGGAATGCCGGGAGAGAGCTGTTGATGGGCTCTCTCGAATTCCGGGAAACGAGGCACGATAGTCGCCGGTTTCCACTGGAATATCGCCGTCCAAGCCATCCTCCCCAGCCGATATGTCTAATTATATGGATGGCTATCTGGACGGCTTTGTCCCGGCCGGGAAACGGCTCGTCCCGGGCCGGGAAACGGGCCGGCACGCCTGGCTGGCACCTCAGCCCGGGCCGGGTGAGATAGCCGGCCGGGTCAGCGGGCCGGCAGCAGCAGCACGAGGTCGTCGCGGTGGACGATCTCACGTTCGTACGACAGTCCGAGTTCCATGGCGAGGTCGGCCGTCGAACGCCCGAGCATCACGGGCAGCTCCGCCGCGTCGAAGGCAACGAGCCCCCGCGCCACGGACCGCCCGTCGGGGTCGACCAGGTCCACCGGGTCCCCGGCGGCGAAGTCCCCCTCCACGCCGGTTATCCCGGCGGGCAGCAACGACGCCCGCCGCCGTACCACCGCGGCCACCGCCCCGGAGTCCAAGTGCAGCCAGCCCTCGGGGGCGGTCGCGTGCGCCAGCCAGAGCAGGCGGGAGGCCCGACGCGGCCCGGTGGAGTGGAAGACGGTGCCGACCTCGTCCCCCCGCAGCACCGGTGCGGCGTTCGCGGCCGAAGTGATGATCGCCGTAACGCCGCCGGAGGCCGCCATCCGGGCTGCCTCGATCTTGGTGGCCATCCCGCCGACCCCGACACCGGCGGTGCCCGTGCCCCGGGCGGTCAGCCCGTCCAGGTCGGTGTCCGAACGCACCTCGCGCACCATGGTCGCCGGGCCCAGCCGGGGGTTGGCGTCGTACAGGCCGTCCACGTCAGACAGGAGCACCAGCAGGTCCGCCGACACGAGATGGGCGACGATCGCGGCGAGCCGGTCGTTGTCGCCGACCCGGATCTCCTGGGTAGCCACCGCGTCGTTCTCGTTGATGATCGGGATGACGTCGAGCTCGAGCAGCCGGTCGAGCGCGGTCCGGGCGTTGCGGTAGTGGGTGCGGCGGATCACGTCGGTCGCCGTCAGCAGCACCTGGCCGACCTGGTGACCGGCCCGTCCGAACGCCGCCGCGTAGCTGTGTACGAGCGAGCTTTGGCCGACGCTCGCCGCCGCCTGCTGGGTGGCGAGGTCACGCGGCCGCCGGGCCAGGCCGAGCGGGGCGAGACCCGCGGCGATGGCCCCGGAGGACACCAGCACCAGTTGTTGTCCGGCCCGGGGCAGCACCGCGGCCACCAGCGCCTCGAGCCGGTCGGCGTCCAGACCGCCGACGGCCGTCGTCAGCGAGGACGAACCGACCTTGACGACGACCCGGCGCGCGTCGGTCACGAACGGACGCACGCCTTCATCCTTCTTCTTCTCCTCGTACCGCCGGTTCTCCTCGTACCGCCGGGTCGACGGCGACGGCGACGGCGGCGACGGCGGCGCGGCGAGCCATCCGTTCGGCCCGGGTCAACCGCACCGAGGCCCGCAACCGGTCGTCGGTCCCGCGCGGCCCGAGGGACACTGGGGAACCCGTGTCCCCACCTCGGCCGGGTGACGGTGCCGCACCGGAGGCCGCGGTGCCGGCCGGCCCGCGACCACCCAGACCGGTCTCGGCGAGCCCGTCGCCACCCGGCTGATCATCGCCGCCCAGCCCGCCGTTACCCAGCCCGCCGCCGCTCAGCGTCGGCTCCCAGTCGAACGTGACCTCGCCGATGGTCACCTCCACTCCCGCGGTGGCGCCGAGGCGGGCGAGCTCCTTCTCCACGCCGAGGCGGGCGAGCCGGTCGGCGAGAAAGCCGATCGCCTCGTCGTTGGTGAAGTCGGTCTGCCGCACCCAGCGCTCGGGCTTCGACCCGATGATCAGGAAACCGTCGCCGAGGGGGCGCACCGTGAAGTCGGGCTCGTTCACCGCGCGGGGACGCAGCACGATGCGGGTCGCCGCCCGGGCCGGCGCAGCCGCCCGGTGCTGGGCGACGATGTCGGCCAGGGCCAGGGACAGCGCGTGCACGCCACGTCGGGTCGCGGTACTCACCGCGAAGACCGCGAGGTCACGGGCTCGCAGCTCGGGGGCGACGAGCTCCGCGAGCTCCGCGGCGTCCGGAATGTCGATCTTGTTGAGGACGACCAGCCGGGGACGGTCAGACAGATCGGCGGAGTAGGCGGCGAGCTCGGCCTCGATGACGTCGAGGTCGGTCATCGGATCACGGCCCGGTTCCAGGGTGGCGCAGTCCAGCACATGCACGATCACCGAGCAGCGTTCGATGTGCCGGAGGAATTCCAAGCCCAGCCCGCGTCCCTCGCTGGCGCCCGGTATCAGGCCGGGGACGTCCGCGACCGTGTAGGGCGGATGATCACCCGCCTGCGCCACACCGAGATTGGGCACCAGCGTGGTGAAGGGATAGTCGGCGATCTTCGGCTTGGCCGCGCTGAGCACCGACACCAGGGAGGACTTGCCGGAGCTGGGAAAACCGACGAACGCGACGTCGGCCACGGTCTTGAGTTCCAGCACGGCGTCGAGCTGCTCGCCGGGCTCGCCGAGTTCGGCGAACCCGGGGGCCTTGCGGCGGGCCGACGCGAGCGCCGCGTTGCCCCGCCCCCCACGGCCGCCGCGGGCCAGTACGAACGCGCTGCCCGGTCCGACCAGGTCGATGATCTGCTCGCCGTCCTCCGTCAGCACGACGGTCCCGTCCGGCACCGGGAGGACGAGGTCCGCACCGTCCGCTCCGTGCCGGTTCGACCCCTGGCCGGGGCGTCCCCGGGAGGCGCGCTGATGCGGATGGAAGTGGAAGTCGAGCAGGGTGGTCACGCTCGGGTCCACCACGAGGCGGACGTCACCACCCCGGCCGCCGTCACCGCCGTCCGGCCCGCCCAGCGGCTTGAACTTCTCCCGGTGGATGGAGGCACAGCCATGACCGCCGTCCCCGGCCGCCGCATGCAGCACCACCCGGTCGACGAACGTCGGCATCACCGCCTCCTCTCCACATCCCTCCCCGCGAGTCCCTCCCTGCGAGAGACGCACCAAAGCCGCGCAACCACGCTCGGCAGGGCGGTGGTACGCGCGGCTGCTGGCGCACCGGTGATCGCCGAGATCGCCACCTGACGGCGGCCCAGGCCACGCTGTCGAACCGACAGCGTGGCCTTGACGACCAGATCAGGCGGGTACCGCCGCCTCGGCCACCACATTCACGACCCGACGGCCCCGCCGGTGACCGAACTGCACGTGCCCGGGCGAGAGCGCGAACAGCGTGTCGTCCTTACCGCGCCCGACCAGCTCACCCGGGTGGAAATGGGTCCCGCGCTGACGAACGATGATCTCGCCGGCCTTCACGTACTGACCGCCGAAGCGCTTCACGCCCAGCCGCTGCGCGTTCGAATCCCGCCCGTTGCGCGAGGAACTCGCGCCCTTCTTGTGCGCCATCCCGCTCAGGCCTTCCCGGTCTCGATGCCGGTCACCTTGAGACGCGTCAGCTTCTGGCGGTGACCCTGGCGCTTGTGGTAGCCGGTCTTGTTCTTGAACTTGTGGATCCGGATCTTCGGACCCTTGACGACGCCGACGACCTCGGCGGTGACCGCGACGGACGCGAGAGCGTCAGCGTCGTGGGTGACCGACTCGCCATCGACGAGCAGGAGCGCCGGAAGGTTCACGGCCGCGCCCGGCTCTCCGGGAAGGAGCTCGACGTCGACGACATCGCCGACGGCGACCCTGTGCTGCTTGCCGCCACTGGCAACGACCGCGTACACCAGATCTCCCTGCTGTTGTTATGCCGCTGTGACCGCACGGAACCCGGAACGGCGTTCCCCGCGGAGCTTTGGGTGCGCATGGGCCGCGATCGACCGGAACGCGGCCGATCGGCGGTCATCCAGCGAGCATTGCCCGATAGCGAGCATCGCTCAGTCCGGATGAGCATGCGGACTCCATCTTACAGGTCATCGGGAGTGGGGCGAAGGACCGCCCGCCGCATACCGCCCATTCCGTCCCGCGCATCCCCCGCATGGCAGTCACGCATCCCGCACGCGACGGGGCCCCGCCGGGCGGATCTCATCGCGGCTCCTCGCCCCGCTCATCCGGGTCATATCCAGGGATGACCCGGACGGGCCATGGTGTAGGCCGCCGAGGAGGGAGAAGCATGGAACGTCCACATGGCGGAGTTCCACGATGGATCGTGAGGCTTCGACGCCGGGAATGAGATCGCGTCGGGGGTGACGAGGATGTACTGGCAGCTGGTGGTCTGGGCCGCAGGAGCCGGTACCGCCGTCGCTCTGGCCGTCGTCTGCCGCCCGGCGGCCACCGCCGCCCGTCGTTATGGCTCGGTTCCCGGCACGGTCCCCGCCGCGACGGGCGCGCTGACCGTGCTGGTCGTCGTCGGTCTCACTCTCACGGCCTTCGCCGGCCTACCGCCCTGGGCAGGCGCCTGTTGGACGCTGGGCACCGCGGCCGCGGCCGGATGGATCGCGCTGCGCCGACGGGGTCCATCCGCTTGGGGGTTGCCCGATTCCGGGACGGAAGGCCGGCCGCCCGGTGGTCTCGAGGCGGGAGACGCAGGAGACGCGGCCGACCCCGCCGATGCGGCCTACACGGCCGACGAGCCGGTCCTACGCGGTCGGATGAGCCCGAGCCTCGCCGATCAGGACGATCTGGTGCAGTCGCTGACCATCGCCTCCTATGCCCTGCAGATGGGCGATCCAGGACGGGCCCGTCAGGCAGTCGAGGTAGCCCTGTCCCGTTCCCGGACCACCCTCGATCTGCTGCTGCGGGAGAATGCCGGCCGCGGGCTCGTGCGCCCGGGCCCGGCCGCCGGTCCGAGTCGGGCCGGGCCGACCGCCGCCTGAACGGCCGGTCCGGCTCTCCGCCAGGCCTCGATCAGCTCGGGGGCTCCGCCGAGGGCACGGACTCCAGCGACTCGGCCGGCTTGGACACCGGCCGGGAGGCCCGCCGCCGTCGGCTCCGGGCCGGTTTGCCCGCAGTGGGCAAGGCGTTGTCCGCGGTCGCGAGGCTGTCGGGATCATCGGAGTTGGCGTACACCGGCGGCAGGGCATCCTCGAAGCCGCCCGCGCCGGAGCCACCGCCGACGGGCACCTGCCCGTTCGACCCAGCTGGGGAGCCGGCTGCCACGGGTCCCGGGGCGGCGGCAGCCGCGGCCACGTCCGCCGGCCCTGCCGCACTGTCGGCCGCATGCGCGGGCACCGTATCCGCGGCGGTGACGCCCTCGCCAGCCATCGCACCCTCGCCAGCCGTCACGGCGACGTTCTCCGCGGCGCCAGGCGTCGATGATGCGACGGATCCGCCGGGTTCGCTGGATCCACCAGGTTCGCCGGACCCGGCGGACGCCTCGGATTCGGATACGGACGTGGGCCCGGCCGACGCGGCGGCGGCGATGATCGTGGGGTCATCGACGGCACGCGTGGACACGGCACGCGTGGACGAGGAGCGGGCCCGACGACCGGACCCGGGCCCCTCCGCCGGCGCGGGCGCGGGCACCGCCACCGGAGTCGGCTGACCGGCACCGGACACGATGGTCCCGCTCGGCACGCCGACTGCGGCGTGTGCACCGCTGCCGCCGTCGAGGTGGATGACCACCCCTCGGCCGTTGCAGTGCACGCACGGCTCGCTGTAAGCCTCCAGCAGGCCCTGCCCCACCCGCTTGCGGGTCATCTGGACCAGCCCGAGGCTGGTCACCTCGGCGACCTGGTGCCGGGTACGGTCCCGGCCAAGGCACTCGGTGAGCCGGCGCAGGACCAGTTCCCGGTTACTCTCCAGAACCATGTCAATGAAGTCGATGACGATGATGCCACCGATATCCCGCAGCCGCAGCTGACGGACGATCTCCTCGGCGGCCTCCAGGTTGTTCTTGGTGACCGTCTCCTCGAGATTGCCGCCCTTGCCGGTGAACTTGCCCGTGTTGACGTCGATGACCGTCATCGCCTCAGTCCGGTCGATGACGAGCGATCCACCCGAGGGCAGCCAGACCTTGCGGTCGAGGGCCTTGGCGAGCTGCTCGTCTACCCGGTACTCGGCGAAAACGTCACCGGTTCCGGTGTAGCGGCGGATCCGCGGCCGCAGATCGGGAGCCACTGTGTCGATGTACTCCTCGATCGTGGTGGCCTCACCTGAGCCCTGGACGACCAGCTCGGTGAAGTCCTCGTTGAAGATGTCCCGGATCACCCGGACGACCAGGTCCGGCTCGCCGTAGAGCAGCGAGGGCGCCGACGCCTTCTTCGCCTTGCGCTCGATGTCCTCCCACTGGGCGGCGAGCCGCTCGATGTCGCGTTCCAGCTCGGCCTCGCTGGCACCCTCGGCGGCGGTGCGCACGATGACCCCGCCGTCCTCGGGCGTGATTTTCTTCAGGATGCTCTTGAGCCGGGCTCGTTCGGTGTCCGGCAACTTGCGGCTGATCCCGGCGTTCTGCCCGTCCGGGACGAACACCAGGTACCGCCCCGGCAGGCTGATCTGGCTGGTGAGCCGCGCGCCCTTGTGCCCGATCGGATCCTTGGACACCTGGACCAGGACCGACTGGCCGGACTTGAGTACCTGCTCGATCTTGCGGGGCCGACCGTCCAGCCCGGAGGCGTCGTAGTTGACCTCGCCGGCATAGAGGACGGCATTGCGTCCTTTGCCGATGTCGACGAAGGCCGCCTCCATGCTGGCCAGCACGTTCTGCACTCGGCCGAGGTAGATGTTGCCCGCGTAGGACGCCGAGCTCGCCCGGGTCACGAAGTGCTCGACGAGTACCCCGTCCTCCAGCACGGCGATCTGGGTGCGGTCCCCCGCGTGGCGGACGACCATCCGGCGTTCGACTGACTCCCGCCGAGCCAGGAACTCCGCCTCGGTGACGATCGGCGGCCGACGCCGACCGCTGTCGCGACCCTCCCGGCGCCGCTGACGCTTGGCTTCCAGACGGGTGGACCCGCTCAGCCCCCGGACTAGGTCCTCGTCCTTGCGGGTCTCCCGGACGTGGACGACCGTGTTCGGCGGGTCGTCGGCGAGCGCCGGCTCGTCGCCGCCGGCGCGCCGCCGCCGCCGTCGTCGTCGGCGGGCCCCTCCCAGCCGGTCGTCCTCGTCCTCACCGTCACGCTCGGCGTTTTCCTCCGCCGCGCCGGGGGGCGTCTCGGCGCCCTCATCCGACGCGCCGGCCGGCACCGACCCGGTTCCCTGCCCGGCCGCGGACGAGCCGTCCGCACCGTCCGCGTCCTGCGCCACACCCTCGCGACCCGTGTCGTCCGCGGCCGCGACGCCGTCCTCCGGGCCGGACTCCACGCCGTCCTCCGGGCCGGACTCCACGCCGTCCTCGTCGCCCCGGGCCCGACCACGACCACGGCGACCACGGCGCCGACGGCGGGTGGAGGCCGAGCCGCCCCCGTCCGGGTCGTCGTCGAATTCGCTGTCCTCCTCGCCGCCCGCGAGGTCGCCCATCGTGTCAAGATCGGTCGTGTCGAGATCGGTCATGTCGGGATCGGTGACCACGTCCGCCTCGTCCCGGGGATGAGCCGGTGCCTCGGCATGCTGCCGCTCGGCGGACGGGAACGCCGTGCCCGCCACGGAGTCCACCGCGGTGGCGGCGGATCCGAGTTCGGCGGCACGCCGCCAGCGAGCCTCCACGACCGCCGGTTCGGGAGCCTGGAAGGTCACCATGGCGACCGGTCGCCGGAGCACGGGACGGATCGCCGGCTCGACGACCAGCTCGTTATGGATCCCGGCCCAGGTCGGAGCGGTCGCCCGCCTGGCCTTTGTCACCGCGCTCCGGCTGCTGCCGACCTCGGGCTCGGCAGAGCTCGACTCAGCGGTCGACTCCCGGGCCACCGGCTCGGCGACGCCGGGCTCATCGGTCCCGGGCTGCGCGGACTCCGGTTCCGCGGGCCCGGGCGTGTCGGGAGCCGACGCCATGGCGGCGGTCGAACCCGCGGGTACACCGACGGACCCGGTCGCACCGACATCCGGCATCGCCGGACCGAGAGCGGTCGCAGCGGCCGGGTCCGGCACCGCGGCAGCGGGCGTCATCAGTCCGGAGATGGCACGACGGGCCCTGGTCCGTTTCGGCTTCGCAGCGACATCCGGCGATACGACGTCCCGCGACACCTCCTCGGCGGGAGGGGCATCCTCGGCGGGAGGGGTGACCGCCACCTCGGTCACCTCACGCACCGCGCGGCGGCTGCGTGCCACCCGGGCGCGCCGCGCCGGCACCGGTCCGGTGGCCTCCGCCGTGTCGTGCGGGGCCGGGATGACAGTGACGGATTCGACGGTGGCGGGTTTATCGACCGGAACTGGTTCGCCGACCGGGGTGGTCGAGGGAGCGTCGACTTCGGCGGTATCCGCCGGTTCCATCCTGGCCCTGGTGGAGCCGCGGGCCGTCCGGGCGCGGGTAGTCGAACCAGCGTCCCGGCGCCGGCGCCGGCGCCGGCCCTCGGCCTGCGCCGAGGGCGCGTCGCCGGAGGTCTCGTCTGGAAGGGGCCCGCCCGGGACCTGGGCGACGGCCGGGTCCGGAACCGGATTCCCGGCTGGCGCCACATCGGTCACGCTCGGCCCGGCGGTGACATGCTCATCGACGGGTGGGCCTGCCGCTCGTCCCGCGGCCCTGCGCCTACGCGCTACCGGTCGGGTGGGCTCAGATTCAGTCTGGATAGTCAGATCGTCGTCGGGCACGGGTTAAGAAGCCTCTCGGGCTCCCGGGCGCGCTGCTCATGCAGTCGCGACCGCGCAGAAGCCGCTGTCTCGGTCCGGCGCGGGTACCGCCGGGAATCCTGCGACGCCCTGCAACACGCTGAGGTTCAACCCACCAGCCGGCCAGCGCCGTTGCGGTCCTGCGCCAGCGGGTCCGCCACAGTGCCGTCCTCACGCAGTCGGCCCTGTTCGAGCCGGGTGGACTCGGGCGGCACCGACGAGCGCAGGCCGGCTACCACGCCTAGGGCGGTCAGCACGTCGTCTGGTCGTACAGCGGGCGTCGTGTGCCGCACGACCATCTCTAGTATCGCACACGTGTCGTTCTCTGCGCGGCAAACGGCGGAGACCACTGCCGCGCGCACATCGAACCGTCGCCGGCCGTCCTTCGTCGCCCGCTCAACTTCGACCATGTCGCGGCGCAACAGCTCCCGCACGGCGGCGGAGACCTCCGGAGCTGAGGCACCCGGCAACCGTACCGACCACCGCGAGGCGTCGATCCGCTCGGCGAGGCCGCCGCCTTCCGCCCGGCGGCACGCGAGCACGTCCAGCCCCGGCGGAAGAACGGCGTCCAGGCCGACCCGCAGCGCATCCGGATCGACCGAGGCCGCCAGGGCCAGCTCGACGTATTCGGCCTCACTGGCCGCCCCGGTCGGCGCGGCGCCCAGCCACGAGATCCGCGGATGCGGACTGAATCCCGCCGAATAGGCCATCGGGACCCCGGCTCGGCGCAACGCGCGCTCGAACGTGCGCGCCACGTCCCGATGTGAGAGGAATCTCAGCCGGCCCCGCTTCGCGAAACGAAGTCGCACCCGTTCGACCACCGGCGGAGGCGGCGGTCCCTCAGGTCGCCGCGCCACTGCCCACCGGAGCCGGGGCGAGCCGCGACGCGGTCGCGGGATCGGGTTGAACGGCTGGCTGCGGTCGCTCGGCCTGCCCGGACCCGGGGCCCTGGAGGTTCGACACCGCAAGCACGGGGAGCAGTCGACGTCCGGTCGGGCCGATCTGGGTGTCGGTGCCCATCGTCGGGCAGACCCCGCAGTCGTAGCAGGGTGTCCAGCGACAGTCATCGAGCTCATTCCCGCTCAGCGATTCCTGCCAGTCGGCCCACAGCCAGTCCCGGTCGAGGCCCGCGTCGAGGTGATCCCAGGCCAGCACCTCGCGTTCGTCACGCTCGCGGGTGGTGAACCAGTCCAGCGACACCCCCAGCGGTCCGAGCTCCGCCGCGCACGCGGACTCCCAGCGTTCGAACGAGAAGTACTCGTTCCAGCCGTCGAAGCGGCCACCGTCCCGCCAGACCCGTTCGATCACCGCACCCACCCGGCGGTCACCGCGAGCCAGCAGGCCCTCGATGATGCCTGGCCGACCGTCGTGGTAACGGAAACCGATCGCCCGACCCACCTCACGATCGGCGCGCACGGCATCACGGAGCAGCTTCAGCCGAGCGTCGGTCACCTCGTGCGGCGCCTGCCCCACCCACTGAAACGGGGTGTGCGGCTTGGGCACGAACCCGCCGATCGACACGGTGCAGCGGATGTCGCGCTGCCCGCTGACCCGCCGACCGGCCCGGATGACCTCCCGGGCGAGGTCGGCGATCTCCAGCACGTCTTCGTCGGTCTCGGTCGGCAGGCCGCACATGAAATAGAGCTTCACCTGCCGCCAGCCGTGAGCGTAAGCGGTGCTGACGGTGCGGACCAGGTCCTCGGCACTGACCATCTTGTTGATGACCCGGCGCAGCCGCTCGGAACCGCCCTCAGGGGCGAAGGTCAGCCCGCTACGCCGGCCGTTACGGGAGAACTCGTTCGCGAGCGTGACGTTGAAGGCGTCCACCCGGGTGGACGGCAGGCTCAACGAGACGTTGGTGCCCTCGTACCGGTCGGCGAGACCGGTGGCGATCTCGCCGATCTCGGTGTGGTCCGCGCTCGACAACGACAGCAGGCCGACCTCGGAGAATCCCGTCGCGCGCAGCCCCGCGTCGACCATCGCACCGATGGTGGCGATGTTACGCTCACGCACCGGACGGGTGATCATCCCGGCCTGGCAGAACCGGCAGCCCCGGGTGCAGCCGCGGAAGATCTCCACGCTCATCCGCTCGTGCACCGTCTCGGCGAGCGGGACCAGCGGAGCCTTCGGATACGGCCAGGAGTCGAGATCGGACAGCGTGTGCTTGCTCGGCCGGACCGGCACGTCGTCCCGGTTGCGGGTGACCGACCGAATACGGCCGTCGGGCCGGTAGGAGACGTCGTAGAACGCCGGCACGTACACCAGGCGCCGACGGGCCAGCCAGTGCAACAGCTCGCCCCGGCCACCGGGACTCCCGGCCGCCTTCCAGGCGCGAACCACGTCGGTGATGCCCAGCACGGCCTGCTCGCCGTCGCCGAGCACGACGGCGTCGACGAACGTGGCGATCGGCTCGGGATTGAAGGCGGCATGCCCCCCCGCGATGACCAGCGGATCAGCGTCGGTGCGCTCGGCCGCGTGCAACGAGATCCCGGCAAGATCGAGTGCCGTCAGCAGGTTGGTATACCCGAGCTCGGTGGCGAAACTGATGCCCAACAGGTCGAAATCGCCCACCGCGCGGTGGGCGTCCACCGTGAACTGCGGCAGCCCGTGCTCGCGCAGCAACACTTCCAGGTCCGGCCACACCGAGTAGGTGCGCTCGGCGAGCACATCCGGCTGCTCGTTGAGGATCTCGTACAGAATCTGCAGCCCCTGGTTGGGCAGGCCGATCTCGTAGGCGTCCGGATACATCAGGCACCAGCGGACGGCAGCGGAGTCCCAGGGTTTGACCGTGGAGTTGCCCTCGCCTCCAACGTACTGCACGGGCCTTCGCACCCGCGGGAGCAGCGGCTCCAGGCGAGCGAACAGCGACTGTCCGGACATGCATGCGAGCCTACGGCACGCGCCAGGTCCACCTCGACGCTCGGCCGGCCCGGGAAACGCGGCCGGGCGGGAAGTGTGCAGCCGGGCGGGCTCAGGAGGCATACGGGTCCGATCGGGATCGCAGCCGCACGTTCTGCAGGAGCCCGACAGCGATCATGTTTGCGAACATCGACGAACCGCCGTAGGAGAGAAAAGGCAACGGCAGGCCGGTGACCGGCATGATGCCCAGGCACATGCCGATGTTGACGAACGCCTGGAAGGTGAACCAGGAGACGACCCCGGTGGCGACGAGCGTGCCGAAGGAGTCCTGCGAGTCGAAGCCGATTGACAGGGCCCGCCACAGAACCACGCCGAGCAGCACGATGATTCCGCCAGCCCCGAGGTATCCCAGTTCCTCCCCCGCGACACTGAACACGAAGTCTGTCTGCTGCTCGGGGACGAACTGGCCCTGGGTCTGCTGGCCGTGCAGCAGGCCCCGTCCGGAGATTCCGCCGTTGGCGATCGCGATCATCGCCTGGTCGACGTTGTAGCCCGTGCCGGACGATGCCTTGTTCTCGGAGACGAACGAGGTCAGCCGGGCCTCCTGATACGGCTTCAGGAGGTGGAACTGGAGGATCGCGCCGCCGAACAGCACACCGCAGAGGATCAGCCCCAGCACCCATCGGCGCGGCGCGCCGCTGACCGCCAGCATGCCGAGGGTGGTGAAGACCAGAACCATGACGGTACCGAAGTCCGGCTGCAACATGATCAAGCCGGTCGGGACCACGGTGAGCCCGAGCACGAGCAGCACGTCACCGTGGCCGGGGGCGCCGCGCCGGACTCCCGTGTGCCGGTCCTCGTGTTTCTCACCGAAGATCATCGCCACGCCGACCACGAGCGCCACCTTGGCGAACTCGGACGGCTGCAGCTGGAAGCCGGCAGGCAGCACAATCCACGAGTGCGCGCCGTTGATCGTCGAACCGAACGGGAGTACCGCGACGAGCCCGACGAGCGAGCCGAGATAGACGAAGGGCGCGTAGGCCCGCACCGCCCGGTAGTCGATGACGGTCGCAACCGCGCCGAGCACCAGCCCGATGGCCAGGTTCAGCAGGTGCCGATCGAGGAAGGTGTTGGGATCACTGCCCGCCTCGCTGAGCCGCTGGCGGGTCGCCGACCAGACCAGCAGAGCACCGAGAACGGACAACGCGATGACGCAGAGCTGCAGCGGCCAGTCGAGCCGGCGCAGCGGCGAGTGGGGTCCGGAAGCCCTCTCCCGCAGGTGCCCGATCCGCCCCCGGATGGGCACCGGAGACGATCGAAGTGCGGTGGGTCCCGCTTCGTCTACCACTGCGCCTCCCGCCACCACCGTCACGCCGACGCGACATTCACATCCTGGGCTCCCACCTCATCCCGAGGCCCCGCCCTCACGGCACAAGGTGGCCGTCAGGGTGGCGCCCGGCCCGTCGCCGTCGCGCCCGCGCCGCTGGTACCGGACAGGGGGCCGGCCAGGACCGGCGCCGATCCGGCCGGCGATGTCGGCGTCGCGGGGGCGGGCTGCGGTGACGACGCCGCGATCGTCCCGTCCCGGTTGATCTTCGGCGGCTCGGCCGGCGGTTTCCCACCCGGCATCGCCGCCGGCCGGCCGACACCGTAGATCGCCTGGTAGATCTGCTTGGCCACCGGAGCCGCGAACTCCGCGCCGGTCCCGGAGTCCGGGATGGTGACCACGACGGCGAACTGGGGGTCGTTCGCCGGCGCGAAGGAGGCGAACCAGGAGGTGTCCCCCTTGCCCTCGACCTCGGCGGTTCCGGTCTTTGCCGCGATCGGGACGACGTCGCTCGGCCAGTCCGCGAAGACGCCGGTGGCGGTGCCCCCGCCCTCCGTCGTCACCCCCCGCAGGCTGTCCCGGATGTAAGCAAGGTTCTCCGGTGAGACCGGCAGCGTCCCGGCCCGGCGCGGCGCGAAGGTCCTGACGACCTTGCCGTCCGGAGACACGGTGGCCTTGGCGAGGGTGGGCTTGTACAGGGTGCCGCCGTTGGCGATGGCCGCATAGGCGACGGCGAGCTGCAGCGGGCTCAGCGACAGGTACTGGCCCTGGCCGATCGCGAACTGGGCAGCGGCACCGGCGTTGTACAGATAGCCGTCGACGCACGCCTCGGCGGCGTACTTGCGGTACCGCTCGGCCTTGGCCGGGTCGGGCTCCTCCGGGTAGCCGTTCTTGGCCCGCCGGCAGTAGGAGTCCTTGAGCTCCGCCCAGATCGCCTTGGCGCCGGCGCGGTCGACGACGAAGCCCCGCGTTTCGCCGGGCAGGTCCAGCCCGGTGGTCCGGCCCAAGCCCATCGCCTGGGCCATCCTGACAAAGTACTCTTTCGGGGCGGAATAGGGCCCACGGCCGTTGCGCAGCCCGCCGTCCGCGAGCCAGGCGTCGTAGGCGAACTTGTCGAAGATGACGTCACAGGAGATGACCAGCGCCTGGTGCAGGGTGATCGGACCGGCCGACTGGCCGTCGAAGTTGTGGAAGACCTGGTCACCGATCTGCAGGCTGGGCGCGCAGTCGTAGAGGTCGTTCCCCTTGGCGCCCAGGTTCTGCAAGGCGACGGCGGCGGAGATGGCCTTGAAGGTGGAGCCGGCCGCCCCCGACCCCTGGTAGGCCCGCGAGAGCAGCGGGATGCCGTTCGCGGGATCGGACAGCGCCCGGTAGTCGTTCTCCGAGACCCCGCCGACGAAGACCGACGGGTCGTAGGACGGCAGGCTCGCCATCGCGACCACCCCGCCGGTGCGCACGTCCAGCACGACCGCGGAAGCGGTGCGCGGGCCGCCCCCGAGCTTGTTGATCGTGTCCGTCAGCGCCTGCTCGACCGCCTGCTGCACGTCGAGGTCAAGGTTGAGCACCAGGTGGTCACCGCTGAGCGGCGCGGTGGTCGACGCGGTACCGGCCACCCGGCCGAACCGGTCCACCTCCAGGCGTTCCACCCCGTCGGTGCCGCGCAGCTCGTCGTCATAGGTGCTCTCCAGGCCGGCAACGCCGATCAGGCTGTTGAGGTGGTAGCCCTTCTCATCCCCCTGCTTGTCGAGCTGGTCCTGACTGACCGGCGCGAGATAGCCCAGCTCGTGCGCGGCCAGCGCGCCATGCGGGTACTCGCGGACGGCCTGCAGGTCGGCGGAGACGCCGGGGAAGCGGTCGGGATGTTCGATGACGGCGAGGGCCTGCTGCGGGCTGACGTCCTCGGCGACCGGTACCGGCTGGTAGGGCGATCCGTTCCAGCAGGGCGGCTTCACCTGGGCGCTACAGAACCGGATCCGCCGGGCGAGCTCGTCCACGGGGGTGCCGATCACCGCGGCGAGGCGGGCGAGGACGGCCCGGCCCTGGTCGGCCTGCCGATCCGTGGTCGACCGGTTCACCGAGATGACCAGCGACGTACGGTTGCGGACGAGGGCCTGCCCCTTATCGTCAAGGATCATCCCCCGGGTCGCGGGCGTCACCACCTCGCGGACCCGGTTGGTCTCGGCGACCCGGCGGTACCGGTCACCGTCCAGGATCTGGAGTACCCACAGCCGCGCGCCGAGTGTGATGAGCAGGGAAACGACCAGCACGCGCAGCAGCAGGACGCGGACCCGCACCCGGTCGTTCATCGCGACTCCCGCCGCCGACCGCCGGCCAGCCGCCGGGAGCCCGCGAGCAGCAACGGGAACAGGAACGGGGTGAGCAGGAGGGCGTAGACGCCGGCCGCCAACGCCCGCAGCACAGCCTGACCTCCCGTCAACGCCGCCTCACCGAGGATCGAGGTGGTGGCGGCGTACCCGAGAGTGCCCAGCACACTCGCCCCACCGATCGCCGCCAGGGGAACCACCACCGACCGCTCCGCCGCATCCATCGCCAGTCCGACAGCGTAACCGATCAGACACAAAACGAGAGCAGTCTGACCGAGAACATGAGTGGAGGACAGATCGGCCAGCAATCCCGCCACGAAGCCGGCGACCGCGCCGAGCAGCGGCCCCTCGATCAGCGCGATCGCCGCCAACAGGACGAGCATGAGGTCGAGCCGGCCGCCGGGCAGGCTCAACCGGGCAATCACGGAGACCTGGAAGATCAGGGCGACGGTCAGGAGCACGACCGCGGCCACGACGGCGCGCCCGCGCAGGGTCTCCTCAGGGCCGGCGGTGCCCCACATCACGCTCAACCCGCTCCGCCCCGGACACCGGATGCCGCCCCGGCCGGTGATCCCCCCACCGGCGACCCGGCAGTGGGGGACGGCGGGGCCGGCGGGACAAGCGCAGCCGGCTCGGTCGGCACTGGCCTGGGCTTCAGTACCCGGTCGCCGGGGTCAGCCGGTGGCTTGCCAACCACCACTCCGACCAGGTCCAGAGTGCCGACCGACGCGTACGGTCTGACCTCGGCGGTCCGCGACAGACCATCGACGTCGGTGACCTTGGTGACTGCACCGATCGGGACGCCGGCGACGTAGTCGAGGCTGCCAAAGGTGACCAGCCGATCGCCCTTCTGCACCCGGTACGAGGCGTCGTACAGCGTGAAGGTCAACGTGCTTGGTCCCTGCCCACCGACCACGGCACCGAGCAGCTGGGTGCGTTCGAGCCGGGCTCCGATGTGACTGCCCGGGTCGCAGGCCAGCCGGACGATTGCGGTGTGCTCGGTCACGCCGGACACCGTGCCGACCAGCCCGTCGGCATTGAGCACGGTCTTGTCGACCACGATGCCGTCGGCCCTGCCGGCGTTGATGGTGACGGTCCAGTCCGTCCCCGTCACGTCACCGACCGCAATCACCTTTGCCGGCACGACGGTGTACTGGCCCTTATCTGCCAGCAAACGAAGATCTGCGAGTTCGGTTGACATCCGGCCGATCTCAGTGTCGTCGGCGATCTGGCGGCGCAGGCGGGCGTTCTCCTCCGCGAGTCGGTCCGCCCGGTCGTGATAGCGGTTCGGGTGCGTCAGGGAGGAGACGGTCCGGCCGATCGGGCGGGTGACCGTCGTAACGCCGTTCTCGACCCCCCCGAAGATCGAGTGCAGGACCCCGCGTGCTCCGGTGGCCGATCTCCCGGTCCGGTAGTCCAGGGTGATCAGGGTGAAGGCGACGATGAGCAGGGCGACGATCACCAGGCGGGATCGCCTCGTGCCACGGCCCACAACACCCTCCGAACACACTCTTGCGCGATCCGGTGCCACGCGGCGACGGCCACGCGGCACCAGGCGCCGCTCCGGCTATTCCAATGGGAAAGGATCGGTCCAATGGGAAGGGATCGGCAAGGGCCCTGCGCAACCGCCTAGCGCCGCGGCTCGGAGATCAGTACCTGCTGTAGGGCCTCGAACTCCTCCACGCACTTGCCCGACCCCATTGCAACCGAATGCAGCGGATTCTCCGCGATGTGGATCGGCATGCCGGTCTCCTGCCGCAGCCGCTCGTCGAGACCGCGCAGCAGCGCCCCGCCGCCGGTGAGGACGATGCCGCGGTCCATGATGTCGCCGGAGAGCTCCGGCGGGCAGCGGTCGAGGGTCACCTTCACCGCGTCGATGACCGCGTTGACTGGATCCTCGATCGCCTTGCGGATCTCCTCCGCCGTCACCACGATCGTCTTCGGCAGTCCAGTGATCAGGTCGCGCCCACGGATCTCGGCGCTGGGCTCGTCGGGAACCTTGTGCGCCGACCCAATCGCCATCTTAATCTCCTCGGCGGTGCGTTCGCCGAGCATCAGCGAGTACTCCTTCTTGACGTAGGAGATGATCGCGACGTCGAGTTCGTCCCCGGCGGTGCGGATCGACTGGCTGGTGACGATGCCGCCCAGTGAGATCACGGCGACCTCGGTGGTGCCCCCACCGATATCCACGACCATGTTGCCGGTCGGCTCGTGCACCGGCAGACCAGCGCCGATCGCCGCGGCCATCGGCTCCTCAATGATGTAGACCTTTCGGGCGCCGGCCTGGTAGCCGGCGTCCTTCACGGCCCGCTGTTCCACTCCCGTGATGCCGGAGGGCACGCACACGACCAGCCTGGGCTTGGCGAAATGGCGCCGCCGGTGCACCTTCTGGATGAAGTAGCGCAGCATCCGCTCGGTCGTCTCGAAGTCGGCGATGACGCCGTCCTTCAGCGGCCGCACGGCCACCACGTTGCCGGGCGTCCGGCCGATCATCCGCTTGGCGTCGGTTCCGACGGCGAGAATGCCCGAGGTGGTGGTGTTGATCGCGACCACGCTCGGTTCGTTGAGGACGATCCCGCGGCCGCGCACGTACACCAGCGTGTTGGCGGTACCGAGGTCGACGGCCATGTCACGACCGAGGAACGACAGCGAACTGGACATCGTCGGGTACCGACCTTCCCGGGGGATGCGGTCCTGGCCGCCTCCGGCGTGACCGACAGGCACGGCCTACCGAGGAGCCGGAGAAGCGCGTGGAACACGTACAGAGTTCGTAGATCGAACAGGACGACCCAGGCGCCCACCGGGGATTCGACCACGGCCACCGACCACGACCCTGTCGGTTACCGCGACCCACCGGACACGCTCCGGGCAAGTACTTGAAGGGTAGACCGACACCGGGCCCCTCGCCGCCCCGGTCGGTGATGGGCCGGTTTCGTGTCACCCTTGGGCCGGAACCGCCCTGCGCACACTCACGAATCACGAGGGCGACACGCCTACGGTCCCGGCCAGGCCCTGAGAGGCCACCCGAAATCCGACCGGCGGCGTCTCGGGGCATCTCGGGACCTCTCGGGAACGCCCCGGTCGGTGTGAACGGCTACGCGGTCAGCTCAGGCCCGGGAAGAAGAGGTCGATCTCCCGCTTGGCGGACTCCGGCGAGTCCGAGCCGTGCACGAGGTTCTGGCCGATCTCCAGCGCGTAGTCCCCACGCAGCGAGCCGGGCGCGGCCTTGACCGGATCGGTCGCGCCGATCAGCCCACGCGACGCCTCCACCGCACGCGCCCCCTCGGCCACGAGGGCCACCAGCGGCCCGGAGGTGATGAAGTCGACCAGTTCACCGAAGAACGGCTTGCTGGCGTGCTCGCCATAGTGCGTCTCGGCGACGGACCGCTCCAGCGTGCGCAGTTCGAGCGCCACCAGAGTGAGCCCCTTGCGCTCGAGCCGGCCGACGACCTCACCGACGAGGCCACGGCTGACGCCATCGGGCTTGACCAGGATGAGGGTGCGCTCGACGGACACGGTACTCCTTCTCGATCATCGACTTCGTCGTCCTTGACGAGGGACCCAAGGATCCCCCGTCAACTTACAGGGTGCCCACGCCCGCACCGTGACGGGACCGCGGCGTCCCGGAAACACCCCGCAACCGCATCAGGAACGCGTCGGGAACATGTCGGGAAACCCAGGAGGACGTGTCACGGGCGCAGCAACGCCCGGGCCCGACCCACGACAGATGCCGAACCAGTGATCACCACGCCGGCGCCCCCCAGATTGGCGTCCTCCTCGGCGATGCGCACCCCGGCGTCGATCGCGTCGTCCAACCGGGGTACGACCTCCACCCGGTCGGCGCCGAAGACACCCACGGCGACCGCGGCGAGACCGTCGACCGGCAGCGATCCGGGCCCGGCACCGGCGGTGACCACCACCGTGTTCAGGACCGGCTCCAGGACGGCCAGGAGCTCCGCCGCATCCCGCCCGCCACCACCGTCCCGAGCGGCGGCACCGTCCCGCGCCGCGGCGCCCTCGACCTCGCGCTCGATGGCGATGACCCCGACGAGGACGTCGAAGGTGAACGCCTCGTCGAGCGCCGCGGCCAGCGCGCCCGCCGCCACGGGCGAGTCGGCCACGTCAAGAATGATCGTCGGGGACCGGCGGACGACCTCCAGCCGGCCCCGGGAGTCCACCTCGGCGAAACCGGCGCGGACCGCATCGACGTCGAGCTGGTTGCGCCCGCCGCCGAGGAACGCCTCGACCGCGGCCAGCGCGACCGCTGCGTTGTGGGCCTGATGCGCGCCGTGCAGCGGCAGGAAGATCTCCTCGTAGGTGCCGCCCAGCCCCTTCAGTGTGATCATCTGCCCCCCGACAGCCACCTGCCGGCCGAGTACGCCGAACTCCAGCCCCTCCCGGGCGACCGTCGCCCCGGTCTCGGCGGCGCGCCGCAGCAGCGCCTGCGCGGCGGGCAGGACCTGCTGGGCCAGCACGACCAGGGTGTCGGCGCGGATGACCCCCGCCGTCCGCGCGATGATCCGGTCCAGGCCCGCCGCCGGCTCCCGCTCGCCCACCGCCACGGGGGTGACGACCGACACCGGCGCGTCGAGCAGTGCGCTCAGCTCGCCGGCGTCGTCCCAGCCGGACTCAATCACGGCGAGATCGGCGGGAGCGTCGGCGAAGGCGGCGAAGACCACGGCGGCAAGCAGCTCGAAGGCGCTCAGCCGGCCGTCGTCCTCGATCAGCGGCAGGTACGGCGCGATATCGGCGTAGGCGCGGCCGAGGACGTCGGGATCGATCGTGGCGCCGGCCAGCCCCACCCGCTGCTCGGCCCCAAGCCAGCCCGGCGAACTCAACGATCCCGCGCGGATGCCGAACGAGTGCAGCAGCGCGGTAAGGAGTCGAAATGAAATAACTTGCGCGTTTCGAACCCTCCACAGGCCTGTGACCTGCGATGATGCTCTCGATCACGTATTTGTTACTTCATTACGTCCCCTAATCGCCGACACCGTGGAGCTCTTCCCCACCGAGCCGGTCACCACAATGCTCGGAAGGGCCCGCTGCGGCTGGCCGAGCAGATCCAGCAGACGGCTCAGCCGGTCGAAGCCCGGCCGGGCGCGGACCTCGCGGCGCCGGGAGCACTCGGCCGCGAACGCGCGTGGGCCCTCCCGCTCATGATCAGGAGCATGGGCGGTTCCGGTGGTCCCGGCGGCGCCTGTCACATCCCCGATGGTACGGCCCGATGGTCCGGGTCCACCGGGTTCACTCCCGCCCACGCAAGTGCCCGCGCAGGTGCCCGCGCTCCCCCCCGCAGAGGACGCGTCCGGCGCACCTGCCCGCAGACTCCCGCGGACTACTGTCGACCCCAGGTCGAAGGAGGGCGAAACCAGCCGGTGAAGTGGAACCAGCCTGTGAAGTGGACGTACGAGTCGGCGTGGGTCGCCCTGAACAACACGGTGGATCTCGAGAAGCAGACGATGCCGGCGGGTCGGCCGGTGCCGAGCCTCGACCGGATGCGGGAGCTGGCGGGCCGGCTCGGGGATCCGCACCGGGCGGTTCCGCTGATCCATCTGACCGGCACGAACGGCAAGACCTCGACGGCGCGGATCATCTCGGCGCTGCTGGGCGCGGCGGGGCTGCGGGTGGGGCTGTACACCAGTCCGCATCTGGAGCGGGTGAACGAGCGCCTGGTCGTCGACGGCCAACCGATCGGCGACGAGGAATTCGGACGCTGCGTGGGCACCGTCCTGGACGCGGCCGCCCCGATGAGCGGACGGCCCACCTTCTTCGAGCTGCTGACGGCCACCGCCTTCCGATGGTTCGCCGACCTGGCCGTCGACGTCGCCGTGGTCGAGGTGGGCCTGCTCGGCCGCTGGGACGCCACGAACATCGCCGACGGGCGGGTCGCGGTCGTCACCAGCATCGGCGCGGATCATCTGGACTACGCCGGGAGTATGGCGGGCGTGGCCCGCGAGAAGGCCGGGATCGTCAAGCCCGGCAGTCACCTGGTGCTCGGCGAGGTGGACCCCCGCTTCTACGACATCTTCGCCCGGACCCCGGCCACGGATATCCTGCGGCTGGGCCAGGACTTCGCCGCGGTCGCCGGCCACCCGGACGCGGCGGGTCGACGGGGCGGTTTCCGCACCCCGCAGGCGCGCTACGACGACGTGCGGCTGTCCCTGCACGGTGCCTATCAGGATGCCAACGCGGCGTGCGCCCTGGCCGCCGTGGAGACCTTCGCCGGTCATCCCCTCCCCGACGCCGTGGTCCGGACCGGTCTCGGGGGCGTCCGGGCGCCGGGACGCCTGGAAATCGTGCGCGCACAGCCGCTGTGCGTGCTTGACGGGGCGCACAACCCGGCAGCGGGCGCGGCGCTCGCCCGGTCCTTGGGTGAGGAGTTCCCCGGGCGGGAGTGGACCGTCGTCTACGGGGCGCTGCGCGGTCACGACTACGAGGGGACTCTCGCGGAACTGCGCCACCAACCGATCAGCTCGCTGATCGCCTGCGAACCGGCGTCACCGCGGGCCATCCACGCCGAGCGCCTGGTCTCCGCGGCGCGGGCGCGGGGGATGCCGGCCCACGCTGCCTCCGACGTCGGCTGCGCCGTCCGCCACGCCCTGCGGGACGCGGCGGGGCCGGGTGGGGCGATCCTGGTGACCGGGTCCTTCTACCATCTGGCTGAGGCCCGCCGGACCCTGACCGCGCTGGACCCGACGCACGGGATGCACTGAGTGGGCGCCGGGTGGGCGCCGTCAGGCCGACTTCTCCTGGCGGGGAGGCCGCTTGGACACGACGTCGCGCGGGACCAGCGTCGGATTGACGTGCTCCAGCACGACCTCGCGGGTGACGACGACCCGGGCCACGTCCTTGCGGCTCGGGATGTCGTACATCACCGAGAGCAGGACCTCTTCCATGATCGCTCGCAGCCCGCGGGCACCGGTCCCACGCAGGATCGCCTGGTCCGCGATGGCCTCGAGCGCGTCCGAGGTGAAGTCGAGGTCGACGCTGTCCAGCTCGAACAGTCGCTTGTACTGGCGGACGAGGGCGTTCTTCGGCTCGGTGAGGATGCGGATCAGCGCCTCCCGATCCAGGTTGGACACGCTGGTGATCACCGGGAGCCGGCCGATGAACTCCGGAATCATGCCGTACTTCAGCAGGTCCTCGGGCATGATGTCGCCGAAGACGTCGGATCCGTCCGGGTCGTCCTTGCCGTGCAGTACGGCGCGGAACCCCAGCGACTTCTTGCCGATCCTCGACTCGATGATCCGGTCGAGCCCGGCGAACGCCCCGCCCACGATGAACAGCACGTTCGTCGTGTCGATCTGGATGAACTCCTGATGCGGGTGCTTGCGCCCGCCCTGTGGCGGCACGCTGGCCGTGGTGCCTTCGAGGATCTTCAACAGGGCCTGTTGCACGCCCTCACCGGACACGTCCCGCGTGATGCTCGGGTTCTCCGACTTCCGGGCGATCTTGTCGACCTCGTCGATGTAGATAATCCCGGTCTCGGCCTTTTTGACGTCATAGTCGGCGGCCTGAATGAGTTTGAGCAGAATGTTCTCGACGTCTTCCCCGACGTAGCCCGCCTCGGTCAGCGCGGTGGCATCGGCGATGGCAAACGGGACGTTGAGCATTCGCGCGAGAGTCTGGGCGAGCAGCGTCTTGCCGCAGCCCGTCGGCCCGAGCAGCAGGATGTTGCTCTTCGCGAGCTCGACCTCGCCCTTGCTCCCGTCACCGCTGGATCCGCCCGCCTGGACCCGCTTGTAGTGGTTGTAGACCGCGACGGAGAGGGTCTTCTTCGCCGTCTCCTGCCCCACCACGTAACTGTCGAGGAACTCGTAGATCTCGCGTGGCTTGGGCAGTTCGTCCCACTTGAGCTCGGAGGATTCGGACAGCTCCTCCTCGATGATCTCGTTGCAGAGATCGATGCACTCGTCGCAGATATAGACGCCAGGGCCGGCGATGAGCTTCTTCACCTGCTTCTGCGACTTACCGCAGAACGAGCACTTGAGCAGGTCACCGCCATCACCGATGCGTGCCACCGAGGACTCAGTCCCTTCGTCCAGACGATGGTGTCGCCTGCATGTCAGGGGCGGTTGACACCGCCCAGTCGTCGCGTGTCTGCCTGCAACCATCCCCGTGGGGACGGTACCCCGCCGAGCCGTCCGGTGAGAGCCCAATCGCTCGGCTCATACCGGTCAGCCTACGGTCACCTTGGCCGTCCTCGCCCGTCCACGCAGTCCCATGAGGCCATCGCGTCACGGACGAGAACTGCTGACCGGGTTTCACCGCGTCGGCGCGTCGGGTGTGGTAGCGGCCGACGGCCGACGACCGCGTGCCGGCCTCGCGAGACGTCACGCCTCGCGAGGCTCCGACCGCGGGGTCGGACCGCCGGCCCGGCACCTCAGCGAGCGGTGGCGAGCCGGGAGGACTTCCGGGTCTTGATGACCTCGTCGATCAGGCCGTACTCCTTGGCCTCGTCGGCACTGAAGATCTTGTCACGCTCGATGTCCTTGCGGATGTCCTCTTCCTTCTTGCCGGTGTGGACGGCGAGCATCCGCTCCAGCAGGGACCGCATCCGCAGGATCTCTCGCGCCTGGATCTCGATGTCGCTCGACTGGCCCTCGCCCTGCGCCGACGGCTGGTGGATGAGGATCCGGCTGTTCTCCAGCGCGAACCGCTTCCCCGGCGTGCCCGCCGCCAGCAGCACCGCTGCCGCCGACGCCGCCTGCCCCATGCAGATCGTCGAGATGTCCGGCCGCACGAACTGCATCGTGTCGTAAATCGCCGTCAACGACGTGAACGACCCACCCGGCGAGTTGATGTAGATCGAGATGTCCCGGTCGGGATCCTCGGACTCCAGGAACAGCAACTGCGCCATCACGTCGTTCGCCGACACATCATCGATCTGCACACCGAGGAAGACGATCCGCTCCTTGAGCAGCTTCGAGTACGGATCCATGCCGTACTCGCCGCGGGAGGTTTTCTCGATGATGTTCGGCAGGACGTAGCGGCCCTGCGACTGGGCGGCTGCCTGGCGGGCCTGCTCGTGCCGCATCTGCTGGTACAGCGTGTCGTGGAACATGGTGGCTGCCTCCGGGACGGATGACGACGGTTCGATCCGGTGAGCGGGGGCTCCGCTCAGCTCACCGGGCCTTCGCTGGGGACCTGGCGGGCCTGCTGGACGACGTGGTCGACGAAGCCGTAGTCCTTGGCCTCCTCGGCGGTGAACCACCGGTCCCGGTCGGAGTCGCGCTCGATCTGCTCGATCGGCTGACCGGTGTGGAAGGCGATGCGCTCCTGCATCATCCGCTTGGTGTAGAGCATCTGCTCCGCCTGGATGGCGATGTCGGAGGCGGTGCCCCCGATCCCACCGGACGGCTGGTGCATCATGATCCGCGCGTGCGGCAGGGAGTAGCGCTTACCCGACGCACCGGCGCAGAGCAGGAACTGCCCCATCGACGCGGCGAGACCGAGCGAGACGGTCGCGACATCGTTCTCGACGAACTGCATGGTGTCGTAGATCGCCATACCGGCGCTCACCGACCCACCCGGCGAGTTGATGTAGAGGAAAATGTCGCGGGTCGGATCCTCCGCGTTGAGCAGCAGGAGCTGCGCACAGATCGCGTTGGCGATCGAGTCCTCGACGACCGAGCCGAGGAAGACGATGCGGTTGGCCAACAGACGGTTGAAAACCTGGTCGTCGAACGCGGGTCCACCCTGACCGGGTGCACGAAGGTCCGGACCCGGAACCGGCAGGCGCGGGGCTGCGATGTTACTCACGGTCAGCTCCTCGACTTCCTCACATGGGGCGGCTGATTGACCGGCTCGACACTATCTGTGACACGCCCCAGTTCCCGCCCTTCCCGCCCGATGTTCGCGCTGGGCGTGAGGACGGGCCAGTCCGGCCGGCCCGGGGCCGGTGGGCGCTCATGGCCAGCCGGGCGCGGGCTGGTTCGGCGCGGCGCCGTCCGGTCACGGAAGGCGGCGATGGTGAGACGAACAGCGGGGGCTGGCCACGGTTCCGGGTGGGAACGGTGACCGGATCTGTCGCTGATCTTGTGATCG
>NZ_CDWRCL010000025.1:0-29268 GCF_977927575.1 Frankia sp. CcCS3 | reverse complement strand
GATCTAGACGGCGCATCTCGGTCACAACGGCGATGGTGGGTCTGGAAGTCATGATCCCAGACTTGCCCGGCCGCCCCCGCCGACGCCAACACGTTGATCCACATGTGGACAGCCAGCCCACTCCCACACCCCCTCCGACGCCGTTCGGGGGACCTACGCACGGTCTTCACCCCCGAAACCGTGCCTTGCTCCCCCAAACTCGTATCCAGGGCGGCCAGGGCAGGGGGTGGCGAGGGACTCCATGAGGTCCGGGGTGACGTCGTGCAGGCTCGCCAGGAGCGCCGCGAGCCCGGCGGGCACCGGCTCGCCGCGAGCCGCGACACCCGGGGTCCCCGCGACACCCGAAACGGTCGAAGACCCCGAAACGGTCGAAGACCCCGAAACGGTTGAGGCGGCCGACGCGGTCAGGTCGAGCAGATCCGGCATGGACGGGATCATGATGGTCGCGCACCCGGCCGCCACCCCGGCGCGCGCTCCCGACGGACTGTCCTCCAAGACGACACAGCGGACCGGGTCGACGCCGAGCACCCGGGCGGCGGTCAGGTAGGGCTCCGGGTCCGGCTTGCGGCGAGTGACCTCATCACCGGCGACCGTCACGGCGAAGAACTCGTCACCGACGACGTGCAGCACCGGCTCCATCAGGTCGCGGAAGGACGAGGAGACCAGCGCGGTCGGGACACCCGCCGCCCGCAGCGCGACGAGCAGTTCCACCGCCCCGGGCTGCGGGACGATCGCACCGGGCTCGCGGAACAGCTCGGCGGAGCGGCGCAGCAGGAACTCCGCCGTCGGCACCACGTCGGACGCCGGCCGGCCGAGCATCGACACCATGAGCGGCACCGCGGTATCGATGCCGTGGCCGATCATGGCTCGTTTCATCGCCGGGGTGAACTCGCCGCCCAGCCGCGCCGCCGCCTCGTGCTCGGCGATGGTCCAGATTGGCTCGGTGTCAACGAGCAGGCCGTCCATGTCGAAGAAAACCGCCGCAAGGCTCCCCACGTCCACTCCTAGCTCAGGTAGCTCGGTAGCTCAGGGTCGTCCGGCCGCAGTGCCCGGTTGACCGGCCTAGTGCCGGGTCGGCCGCACGGTGCCCGGGTGACCGCACGGTGCCTACGTGGCCGCGAAGTACTTCGCCTCCGGGTGGTGCAGGATGATCGCCGAGGTGGACTGCTCCGGCACGAGCTGGAACTCCTCGGCGCGCGACGGGCCGTCGCCGTCCTCGGAATTCACCGAGTCGAGGCAGAGGCTGGCCGCCTGCAACAGGGTGCCCATGGCGCCATCGGCCACCAGCACACGCTCGGCCAGGACGGACACCAGATCATCGTGCACTGACCAAGGGTACCGGGACGGGTTTCGCCTGCCGCCGGTACGGTTTACCCTCCGTCCGGACGCCTCCGAGGATGCCGGCCACGGGCACGACGGTGACCACGGCAGGGTGATCACAACACAGGGACCACGGCACGGTGATGATTGCGGGGTGGGAATGCCGGACGCGTCCCGGCGGGTTGCCCATGGCGCGACCGCGGGTGGCACAGCCGGGGTGGCACAGCCGCGGGAACGGAGGGCGTGATGTCGGACCGCGCGGGTGTGCTCGGCGCGGTGGTCCGCACGAACACGGGCTGGGGCGCACCGGTGCGGCGGCGGCCCTAGGCCGGGCCGTTCGCATTCCCGCGACGGCGGGTATCCGTCCAGAGCCGATACGGTGCAGCCACCGCATCGATCCGGAATGGATGTCCGATCCGCCCGGGTCTAGCGCCATCGAGAGACCGAGGAAAGGCGTTCCCACGAGAACATCGGCAGACTGGACCAGCGTAGGTGACCCGCGGACGACCGCTGGTCGCCCGCGGGTCACCGGCTCACGGGCCATAAGGGAGGCTGAGGTCACGCATGTCGGCTCTGGGCAGGAGTCGTCTCCGTGAGGACGTACCGTTGCACTGTCACGGGGGCAGTGGGCCGCCGCGGGGCGGCAGGAGGTAGTAGGTGATCGAGTTCTCCGGCGTCGGTCAACTACGGTCGCCGGTCGTAGTAGCCGCCTTCGAAGGGTGGAACGACGCGGCCGATGCCTCGTCCGCCGCCGTCGAGCATCTGGAGACCGCTTTCAAGGCCCGTGTCATCGGTGCTATCGACCCCGACGACTACTACGACTTCCAGGTGAACCGACCGACGGTGAGCGGGACCGACGGGGCTTCCCGGAAGATCTCGTGGCCGACCACCCGCCTGTCGGTGGCGCGGCCACCGAAGTCCGAGACGGACCTGGTGCTGATCCGCGGACTGGAACCGAACATGCGCTGGCGTGGGTTCACCGACGAGCTGATCGAGGCCGTCCACGCCCTCGGCAGCGACATGGTGATCTCCCTCGGGGCGCTGCTCGCTGACTCGCCGCACACCCGGCCGGTCCCGATCAGCGGAACCGCCGGGGACGCGACGACGGCTGCCCGGCTCGGACTGGAACCGTCCCGTTATGAGGGGCCGACCGGCATCGTCGGCGTCTTCGGGGAGGCATGCGCACGGGCCGAGCTCGCCTCGGTGTCGTTCTGGGCGGCGGTGCCGCACTACGTGGCTAACCCGCCCTGTCCCAAGGCGACCCTCGCGCTGCTGCGCCGAGTGGAGGACATGCTGGACATCGAGATCCCGCTGGGTGACCTTCCTGAGCGGGCGAAGGCATGGGAACGGCAGGTGGACGAGCTCGCCGCCGGGGACACCGAGGTCGCCGAGTACGTCCGTTCCCTGGAGTCACGCGAGCCCGAGACGGCGCTACCCGAGGCCAGTGGGGACGCAATCGCCCGGGAGTTCGAACGGTACCTGCGCCGTCGCAGCCAGTAAAGGCCAGGAGGAGAGCCAGCTCGGTAAAAGAAGCTGCCCCTCTCCTCCGGGCTACTCCTCTCCTCGACGATCTCGCTACTCCTCAACGATCTCGGCGTCGATGATGTCCTCATCGGCGCCACGGCGGAACGGCACGTTCGCCGAGTTCGTGGCCGGTTCGCGCGGGGTGTGGGGTTCCGCGTCCGCGACGTCGGCCTGACGATGCCGGCCCGGGGAACGCCGCCCCGTGCTGGCGACGCGACCGGTCGCCCACGCGGTCCCGGAAAGACCGGAAAGATCCGACGGTCCCGCACCGCCCGCGGGGAAACCGGCGGGACCGGCTCTCCCCGGACCGAACGGCGACGACCCCCCGGGCTGGCGGCCATACGACAGGTCCGGCGGAACGCCGACGAGTGAGGCAGGCGGCATCGTCGGCCCGTCGACCACTGAGGTCCCCGCCGACCCCGGCGTCGCCGCCGACCCCGAGGTGCCCGGCGTTCCAGGCGTGCCCGGCGTCGTCGGCGCGGCCGTACCCGCCCGGGCCAGGTCGGTGACCGCCCGGTCCACCTCGTCGGAGGCCAGGACCCCGCGCAGGCGCAGCATCGCACCGATGATCTCACCCTGCTGGTGACGCAACGCCTCGAGCGAGGCCGTGCACCGGGCAATCTCCGCCTGCAGCTCAGCGTGCCGCTCCCGGGCGAGCCGGCGGCTCTCCTCCACGGCGTCGAGGAGGAGCTTCTCGGCCTGTTCCCGAGCCTCCCGCACGATCGGGTGGTTCGCCCCGGCGTCCTCGATCACCTCTTCCAGCGCCGCCTCCGCGATCTGACGGGCGCCGGTGACGATCTCCTCGGCCTCCTGCTGGGCGATGGTCAGCATCTGGCCAATCCGACCGCCGGCCTGCGCGGCCAGGCCCTCGACGCCCATGTTCGCGCTGCGGACCCGCTCGTTCTTCAGGGCGCTTTCGGCCGCGGCCGCGCGCGAGGTCACCTGGCTGGCGTAACGCCACAGCGTGGCCAGGTAGTCGTCGACCTGATGAGGGTCGTAGCCATACGCGACCTCGTCGAAGGCGGGCCGTTCGGTCGCTGCCCCGGGATCCACCCGGCGATGGTGAGCTCCCATCCTCAGCTCCCTCTGGGTCTGACGGGTTCAAGGTCTACACCCAGCAGTGTGTCAACGAGACGCCGCACGAGTGCGGGCGCCTCCCCCCAGGCGGGCACGTCACCGCCAGAACCGCGAACCGGGCCCCCCGGATTGGTGGGATCCGGGCCCGCACCGGCGGAGCCGCCCGCATCAGCGAGCGCGGCGCCGGCCCAGGCGTCCACCGCGGCGACGGCACCCGGGGCGTCAAGGTCGTCGGCGAGCCGCTCACGCACGGCGGCGAGCAGTCCCATGGCGTCGGGCCCGGTGGGCAGGGCGACGGCGGCCCGCCACCGGTTCATCCGGTCCACAGCGTCGTCGAGCAGGCCCGGCGTCCACTCCCAGTCCTCGGTGTGCCGATGATCGAGCAGGGCCAGACGCAGGGCCGCCGGATCCACCCCGGCCCGGCGCAGCCGGGAGACGAACTCCAGGTTGCCCCGCGACTTCGACATCTTGTGGCCGTCGAGGCTCACCATCGCGGTGTGCACGTAGCTGCGGGCGAACGGCTGAATGCCGGCGGCGACCTCGGCATGCGCCGCGCTGCACTCGTGGTGCGGAAAGCTCAGGTCGGTCCCGCCACCCTGGATGTCGATGACCCCGCCGAGATAGTGGCGGGCGATGGCGGCGCACTCGATGTGCCAGCCGGGCCGGCCGGGGCCGAACGGCGAGGGCCAGGACGGCTCGCCGGGGCGGTGTGCGCGCCACAGCAGCGGATCGAGGGGGTCCTTCTTGCCGGTGCGGCGCGGGTCACCCCCGCGCTCGGCGCAGATCGCCAGCATCTCGGCCCGGCTGAGACGCGAGATCTCCCCGAAGGCGGGTGCGGTGGCGATCGAGAAGTACAGGTCGTCGTCGACCTGGTAGGCCGCACCCCGGTCGACGAGCTCCGCCACCATGTCGACAATCATCGGGATGACCTCGACCACCCCGACGTAGGCGTCCGGCGCCAGCATCCGCAGTGCGGTCATGTCCTCGCGGAACAGATCGATCTCCCGGTCGGCGAGGGCCCGCCAGTCCAGCCCGTCACGGGTGGCTCGCTCAAGCAACGGGTCATCGACATCCGTTACGTTCTGTACATAGTGGACGTGATGCCCGGCGTCTCGCAGCACACGCTGCGCGAGGTCGTAGGTGAGGTAGGTGAAGGCATGCCCCAGATGCGTCGCATCATAGGGCGTGATGCCACAGACGTACAGCCTTGCTGTGGCGGCCGGCGCCAACTCGCGTACGCTCGACGTGGCCGTATCGAAGATCCTCAGTGGCTTCCCGTGACCGGGAAGAAAACGTATCGGAGGAGATTGCCACGCCTGCATGCGTGTCAGAGTAACCGCGAACCGACTCTCCGGCGGGCACGGGGAAAGTAACCGCAACGTAACCGACGGCATCCCAAGCCGATCCACCCCGGATCACCTACGGTGACATCTCATGTTCTCCCGCACCTGTACCCGCACTGGTTGACCCGCCCAGAACCAGAACCCGTTCAGAACCAGAACCCGCTCAGAACGGCGGCCAGGGAATCGCCGGCCAGTCCCCCGAGGGCAACGGGAACCGGCCCTTGGCCAGAAGCCCGTCGACCCGCATGGTGAGGGCGTCGACCTCGGTGACCGTGAGCAACTCCTCGAGCCGGTCCCGGAAGGGGCCCGCGAGCGCCTCACGCAGGTCGTCGAGCAAGGCGGTCTCCTCGGCATCGAGCCGCCTGCCCCGCCAGGTCCACAGCAGGGTGCGCAGCTTGCCGTCGGTGTGGAAGGTCACACCGTGATCGATGCCGTGAATTCGGCCGGAGGGCGCCGGCAGCAGGTGCCCACCCTTGCGGTCGGCGTTGTTGATGACGGCGTCGAACAGGGCGATCCGGCGCAGCTGGGAGTCGTCGGACCGGGTCAGCGCCACCAGGTCCACGGTGACGTCGGTATCGATCCACAGCTGCACCATGCCCTCGCCGAACGGGCCGTCACGCAGAATGGTAGGCGGGACGATGCCAAGCCCGAGCTGCTCGGAGACCTCGTAGGCGGCCAGCTCGCGGGCGGCGAGGGTGCCGTCCGGGAAGTCCCACAGGGCGCGTTCGCCGCGGACCGGCTTGTAGACGCAGCGGCCGGTCACCCCGTCAGCGCAGATGTCGCAGCAGAGCGTCGTGTTGCTCGCGTCGACCAGCCGGGCGGTGATCTCGAGGTCACCGCGGCGAAGGAGGTCGAGGGCGGCGGGGGCGTCGAGGCCGCCCCCGTCGATCGGATGCAGTGGCGGTCGCCACCCCGGGGTGGAACTCGCCGCGGAAACGCCCATCATCTCAGTCTGTCCGGTCCGGCAGGGTGATGTCACCGGACCGGACGGTGAGCGACATCTCTCCCACACCGCCAGGCCGACCGGACCGCACCGCTACCACGGACCGTACCCCCGCCATGGACCGCACCGCTACCACGGACCGCGCACCCGCGGCGGCCGGGCCCGGCGCCCCTCGCCGGCCGCATCAGCGCAGGTGACCGTTCTGGCGCGGGCAGACGTGACCGTCGTCCAACGGCTGCCCGCACAACGGGCAGGAGGACCGGCCCGCGGCCAGGACCCGCGCCGCGCGCCGCACGAACGAGCGCGCCTGCTCGGACTCCAGCAGGACCCGGACGGCGTCCGGCCCGTCGGGATCATCGGAGAATCCGACGACCGGGTCGGTCACGCCCGTCGCCTGCGCCTCGATGACGACCCGTCCGCCACGCGGATCCCAGCCGAGCGCGATCGTCGCGGCCTGGAACTCCTCGTCGATCGGCAGATCGAGCGGTGACAGGTCGGGGTCGGCCGGGGCGGGCTCGGGCGGCGGCGTCGCGCCACGGCGGCCCAACTCGTCGAGCAGCTCGGTCAGCTGTTCGGCGAGCAAGGCGACCTGAGCCTTCTCCACCGCGACGGTGACGACCCGCGCCCCGTCGCGGGCCTGCAGATAGAACGATCGGGCACCGGGAAGGCCTACGGTGCCCACGACGAACCGCTGCGGCGGGTCGAAGACGTGTATCCGGCGCGGCATGCCCGATCAGCCCGTTCCACCACCGGCGCTGGGACGGAAACCGCCGGCACCGCCACCGATCACCTCGTCCACGTCGAGCCCACTGGACCCCAGCGACCCCGGGGACTTCGAAGACCCCGGCGACCCCGGCGACTCCAAGGACTTCCGGGACCCGGGAGACGACGCCGCGGCGCCGACGGCCCCAGCGGAGCCCTCGGCCCGGGGTGGCGGGAGGAGCTCGACGACGTCCCCGCCGGTGTCGTTGATGCGCCGGACGAAGGGGCGGCGCTCGTTGTAGCGGATCACGGTCAGGGAACAGGGATCGACGGTGATCCGGTGGTACATGTCCAGATGCATGCCCAAGGCGTCGGCGACCACCGTGCGGATCACATCGCCGTGCGAGCACAGCAGCCAGGTGGCGTCTCGGCCCAGCCGCTCGTTCCACTCCCGCACGGCGCTCACCCCACGGGCCTGCGTGTCCCGTAGTGCCTCACCCTCGGGACCGGGGAAGACGACCGCGCTGGGATGGCTCTGCACCACGGCCCAGAGCGGATCCTTCGCCAGGGTCACCAGTTCCTGCCCGGTCCAGTCACCGTACCGGCACTCACCGAGCCGCTCGTCGATCTCGACCTGCTGCGTGCCGTCCAGGCTGGCCTCGCTGACCGGACGGCGTCCGGCGATCATCGCGGCCGTCTGGCGGCAGCGGTCGAGCGGGCTGCTGACGATCGCCGCCAGCGGGATGTCGGCGAGGCGTCGCGCCAGGTCCGACGCCTGGCGGCGGCCACGGTCGTCCAACCCCACGCCGGGCGTCCAACCAAGCAGGATCTTGCCGGTCACGGCGGTCAGGCCGTGGCGGACCAGCAGGACTGTGGTCAACCGGTCCGTCCCTTCTGTTGCTGACGCTCACTGTCTCCGCCGGGCCGGACGCGCGGGTGGCCCCGGATGCGCGGGTGAACCCGGACGCGCATCGGTCGGAACGCGCGACATCGCCTTCATACAGCCATGCCGCCAGACAGCCGTCCCGGATACCACGCTACCCAGCGGGCTACAACAGCGGCGGAACGGTTCGTCGTTACGCTTCCCGGCATGCCGGACGAGTACACGACCGCTTCCGCCTCGGAGCCTGACGCGGTCGGCCCGCAGGCACGAGCGGACCCGCAGCCAGCGGACCCCGAGGAGGTCTTCGCCGCGTTCTGCGGGGCGGGGCTGTGGCCGGGGCTGGGCCGCACGACGGCCGGCCGGCTGCCCGCGGCCGGGATCACCCGGCCCGACCACGTCGACGTCGGCCGGTTGGGCACCGTCGAGGGGGTCACCGGACCGCGGGCCCGGCGGCTCGCCGACAGCTTCCGCGCCGTGGCGGGCACGTACGCGGCCGTCGAACTGCTCGTCGCCGCGGATCTTCCGGCCCGGCTCGCGCGCGGGGTGACCGACCTGCTGGGACCCGCGCCCGCCGACCTCCTGCGGGCCGATCCGTGGATGCTGCTGACCGCCGCCGACACCGAGATCGCCCAGGCCGACCGGTTCGCCCGCCGCCGCGGTCTGCAGCGCGACGATCCGCGCCGGGGCCCGGCGGTACTCACCCATCTGCTCGGCCGGGCCGCCTCCCGGGCGGGGGACACCGCGGGCCCCGTGCAGGCGGTGCTGCGTGCCGCCGCGCGCGAGGGGGTGGCCGATCCGACCGCGGCGCTGACCGCGGCGCTCGACGACGGGCGGATCATCGCCGTCGGCGACCGGATCGCGCTGGAGCGGCATGCGATGGCCGAGCAGTCCGTCGCGGACGGCATCGAACGGCTGATGGCGACCGCCGAGCCGCTGCGCGCAGGCGCCCCCAGAGCCCGCCGCCGACCCGATGACGGGTCGGGGTACGACGGGTCCGGGTACGACGGCGACGACGATCCGGCCGGGCGGGCCGTGTCCGCACGGGCCGCCACCGCCCCGCCTCCGACGGCGCTGGCGTTCGACGACGACAAGGACTTCGACGACGACAAGAACGACAAGAACGACGACAAGGACGAGGGGGGAACGGGAGCAACGACGAGGTAGTGACCGGGCTGGACGAGATCCAGCTCGCGGCGGCGCGCGCCGCGCTGGAGTCCGGCGTCAGCGTGCTCACCGGTGGGCCGGGAACGGGCAAGAGCCGCACGGTCGCGGCCGTCGTACGACTGGCCTGGGCGGCCAAGGCGGTCGTCGCACTGGCCGCGCCGACCGGACGGGCTGCCAAACGCCTCGAGGAGCTGTGCGGGGCGCCGGCGAGCACCCTGCACCGGCTGTTGCAGGCTCAAGGGCGCGGCAGCGGGTTCGCGCGCGGCGAGCACAACCCGATCGACGCCGACCTCGTCGTCGTCGACGAGGCGTCGATGCTCGACGCGGAGCTCGCCGCCGCGCTGCTCGACGCCTGCGCGGACGGTACGCACCTGAATGTTCGTCGGGGACCCGGCCCAGCTACCGAGCATCGGACCGGGGCAGATCCTCGCCGACCTGCTCGAGTCCGGTGAGGTCCCGGTGACCGAGCTGCGGCGGTTGTACCGGCAGGCCGACGGCGGCGCCATCGCGACGATGGCCGCCGCGGTGCGCGGCGGGGAGCTGCCACCGCCACCACCGGGGCCTGGCCGGGAGGTCGTGGTGGTGCCGTCCGGCAGCTCCGGCGAGGCGGCGCATCGCACCGTCCAGCTCGTCACCAACTCCATCCCCCGCGCGCTCGGCATTCCCGTCGCAGACATCCAGGTCGTGACCCCGGTGCACGCCGGTCCGGCGGGCACCACGGCGCTCAACACCGCGTTGAAGGGCACGCTGAACCCGGGCGGCGGCGCCGTCTCCGGGTTCGACATCGGGGACCGTGTGGTGGCCACGGCGAACCATATCGACGTCGGATTCGCCAACGGCGAGATCGGCACCGTCGTCGCGCTGGGCGAACGCGGTGCGCTGCGGGTCGCGTTCCCCGGCGGCGTCGTCGAGGTGCCCGCTGGTGTGCTCGGTGATCTGCGGCACGGCTGGGCGGTGACAGTGCACCGCGCGCAGGGCAGCGATGTGGCCCGCCGTCGTCGCCGTGTTCCCGCCGGAGGCCGGCCGGATGCTCACCCGTCCGCTGATCTACACGGCGCTGACCCGGGCGCAGGCCCACCTGTCGATTGTGGCCGTGAACGGCCCGGCCATCCGCAACGCCGTGCGGAGCTCGGGCGGACGGCGCCGTATGACGCTGCTCCCGGCTCTGCTCGCCGGGCAGACCGCCGGCGGCTTCGACGATCCCGACGACGATCCCGACGGGGGGCCGGACGACAGGCCCGACGGCGGGTCCGGCGCGCGGCGGGCGGGCGGCACGACGGCTGGGGAGGCAGCCCGCGTACGGGACGGCGACGAACGGATGACAGTCTGAAACGTCGGGGCGTACATCCCCGCCAGCAGGCGACTGCGGCCACCCGGCGGAAGGCGGTTCTCTGACGGAAGGCAAGATCGTGGCAGACGAGGGGGCATGGTGAACGTAGACGCATCCGGGAGTCCAACCGCCGGCCAGGACGCCGGATCCGGGCCGGCGGTGCTCTCGGGTCCCCGCCGCCCCCAGGCGCCGGTGGGCGTGACCGCGGTCGTGGCCGCAGCCGCGAACAGTGCCACAGCCGGTGTCACGACCGGGACGGTCATCACGCCCGGGACCGCGTGCACGACCACCGCCGTGGCGCGGATCGCGGCGGCCAGCCCGCAGCTGCTGGTAGTCGCCGTCATACTCGCCGTCGCCGCCGGCGCGCTGATGCGGTTCGCCACCCCCAGCCATCTGTGGCTCGACGAGTCGTTGACGGTCGCCATCGCCTCGCGCCCCGTCCCACAGCTGCTCGACGCACTGCGGCACGACGGCTCACCGCCGCTGTACTATCTGCTGCTGCACGCCTGGATCGCGGTGTTCGGCGACGGGGACGTCGCCGTGCGGGCGTTGTCCGGGGTGCTGTCGCTGGCGACGCTGCCGGTGGCGTGGCTGGCTGGGCGGCGGGTGGGCCGGACGGCCTCCCAGGCCGGAAACGGTGGCCGTGACGCCGACGCCTGGGTGATCCTGGCGACTCTGCTGATGTTCGCCTGCTCTCCCTACGCGATCCGCTACGGCAGCGAGACGCGGATGTACTCGCTGGTCGTCCTGTTGGTGCTGGTGTTCGGGCTCGCGACCGTGCGGGCGCTGGAACGCTCCGAGCCGGCCCGGCTGACGATGCTGACGCTGGCGACCACCGCCCTCGTCTACACCCACTACTGGACGTTCTTGCTGATCTTCACCGTGGCGGCGTTCATGCTGCTGCAGGCCCGGCGGCGGCCCCAGTACCGGCAGGTGACCCTGCGGGCCTTCGCCGCGATGGCGGCCTCCGCCGCGCTGTTCGCGCCGTGGATGCCGTCGTTCCTGTTCCAGATGCTGCACACCGGAACGCCCTGGGCGCCCAAGGTGCAGGCCCAGGTGCTACTGGACACGGTCTTCGACTGGGCCGGCCCGACCTCCACGGGTGCGCTGCTCGGCATCGTGCTGCTCGGGGGCGCGCTCATCGGCCTGACCGCGCGTCCGGACGGGCGGGAGCTCGCGGTCAAGCTCTCCGGCCGGGTGCCGGGCCGTTACCTGGCCGCGATCTGGCTGGTCCCCCTCGTCCTGGCCTACTTCGTGAACATGTTCGGCGGCAGCGCCTACGCCGAGCGATACACCGGCATCGCCCTGCCGGCCTGCCTGCTGCTCGCCTCCCTCGGCATCGCCCAGTTGCCGGGCCGGCATGTGCGGGCCGGGGTACTGGTCGTCGCCTCGCTCAGCGGCCTGCTCGGCGGGTGGCAGCTCGCCCGGACCGAACGCACCCAGGCCGGGGAGATCGCGGACCGGATCGTCGCGCTGGCCCGGCCGGGAGACGTGGTCGCCTACTGCCCGGACCAGCTCGGCCCGGCCGTGCACCGGGCAATCGAACGGCACGGCGAGGTCACGGTACGGGAGATCGTGTACGCGGACAGTTCCGGCCCGGCGCTCGTCGACTGGGTCGACTACGCCGACCGGATGAAACGGGCGAACGGCACCAGCTTCGCGGCCGAGGTCAACGAACTGGCCGGTCCCGGCCACGCCGTGCTGCTCGTCCGCGCGGACGGTTACCGGTTCCTGGAGGGCGCCTGCGCCGTGCTGTCCGACCAGCTCGCCACGCTGCGCGACCGCACCGTGCAGGTCGAGCGGCGCAACCTGTACGAGGGCGCGTCGCTGGAACGGTTCTCCACGCTGCGCTGACCGCCCGCGCGGGCGGGGTCGTCGACGGCGAGGGCCGCGACGGCCAGCACGAGCAGACCCATCGGCAACGTGTAGTGGTTGAAGAAGGTCTGCTTGTTCATCAGGTTCAGGGTGAGCAGGACCAACGCGGCCCCCAGGCAGAACCCGGTGGCGTCCCCGCGGGCCCGCCAGGCCGCCGTGTAGGCACCGAGGAGGGCGACCGCGGTCAAGCCGAATCCGAGCGTGACCCCGAAATGCGACGCCAGGCCCGGCAGGGACAGCGAGTGGGCGAGCACCTCGTAGTGGAGGTTCGTCCAGACCGCGTCGTCGAGGAAGTCCCGGGGACCGGCCACCACCCAGGGGGCGACGAGGAGCGCCGCCACGACCGCGGCCGCGGCCGTCCGGCGGGGCCCGAACGCGGGGTAGCCCGCCGCCATGGGGATCAGCAGCACGACGTGCTGTTTGGTCGCCAGGGCGAGCGCGAACGCGACGACCGCCACCCGTCCCCGCCCGCTCGTCGACGCCCACACCGTCGCCGCCAGGCACGCCACGAGCAACGGCTCGGTCCAGGACTGCTGCAGGGCGTACATCGACTCGGGGAACACGACGACCAGCAACGGCAGCGCGGCCACCGCCGGCGCCGCAGGTGCCCTTCCCCCGGGTGCCCTTCCCGCACCCGCGACCGCGCGGATCAGGACCGCCGCCACCGCCAGGGCCAGCAGCAGGCCGTAACGGACGTCACCGAGCAGAAGCCGGAAGGGAGCCAGGAGCACGGACGTGACCGGTAGATAGGGGTAGACGTCGAACAAGCCGTCGACCGGGTACTCGGCCCGGCTCGGCGCCCACTGCTGCCGGTACATGTCGGCCCCGTGCGGCAGGCCGGCCGTGGAGACCTGGAGCAGGTGGAAGACGTCGATGCGGGGCGTCGGCGCGGCGCGGATCGTGGCGACGCCCGCCGCGCAGGCCAGGGCCAGGACCAGCCAGAACACCCACGGAGAGGCGAGCACATCGAGCCGGCCCCGGCCCTGGTGGGGCTCCCGGCCGATCCGGCGCCCCCGGCCGGCGCGGTGCAGCATGACCAGGATCGACCCGGCGGCGAGCAGGCCCGCGAGGATCGCGAGCACGTCCGCCACCGTGGCGAACCGGCCGACGGCGTAGTAGCGGGGACGGCGCACGAGCGGCACGACGCCGATCATGACCGCCACGAGCAGCCACGCCCCAAACCACCCACGCGGGCGCACGGCCACGGCGGTGCTGGCGGTACCGGCGTCGGCGGCGGGGCCGGCGGTGCCGGCCACGACCACCACCGCCAAGATCACTGCCGCGAAACCTACCAGGACGCTCGACAGCGCCCAGGCGCCGTACCGACCATCCTTGGCCGCGATGCCACCGGCCACCGCGCACCAGCCGACCAGGATCGCCGGCATCACCCGCCCCGGAGGAACCGGCCCGTCCGGGGGAGGCGAGGTCTGCGGTGCCCGTTGACCGGGTATCGACAATGCCATGTGCGCACGATGCCAGAGCCGCACCCGATCAGGCGGCCCGGACGCGCGTTATGGGAATAAGGCGGACGTATCACGGATCATCGCATGGTGTCGGGTCGAGGGGGTGCGGACGGGTCTCCGCTCGCGCCATGCAACACTTGCGACCCGGGACCGGTCCCAGGGGTCCGGCGTCCCGGTGGCGCGATGCCCGGTGTCCGTCCACCCGAGTGACCATGAGTGTGTGTTGAGGAGAGGTCCTGCACAGTGACCGAAAAGCCAGAGGTAGTCGTCATCGGAGCCGGACCGGCAGGTCTGACCGCCGGTTGGGAGCTGGTGAAACGGGACGTCCCCGTGACGATTATCGAGGGTGACTCGGTCGTCGGCGGAATCAGCCGTACGGCCCAGCGTGAAGGTTGGCGTTTCGACATCGGCGGCCACCGCTTCTTCACCAAGGTTCCCGAAGTCGAGAAGCTCTGGCACGAGATCCTGCCGGACGAGGACTTCCTGCTGCGCCCCCGATCGAGCCGCATCTACTACAACGGGAAGTTCTTCGACTACCCGCTCAAGGCCGGAAACGCGCTCGGCGGGCTCGGCCTGGTCGAGGCGGCGCGCTGCATGGCCTCCTACGCTGCGGCCCGGATCCGGCCGCCGCAGGACCAGAGCAACTACGAGAACTGGCTGGTGGCCCGTTTCGGCTGGCGGCTCTACCGCACCTTCTTCAAGACCTACACCGAGAAACTGTGGGGCGTTCCGATCAGCGAGATGCCCTCGGACTGGGCCGCGCAGCGCATCAAGAGCCTGTCCATGATGAACGCGATCGTGAACGCGGTCCTACCGAAGCGGAACCAGAAGGAGATCACCTCCCTCATCGAGGAGTTCCAGTACCCCAAGTACGGGCCCGGAATGATGTGGGAGACCGCCACCGACAAGATCACTAAACAGGGCGGCCGAGTGGTCTTCGAGGAGAAGGTCCGCAAGATCCACCACGCCGACGGCCGCGCGACCGGCGTCACCACGACCGTGACCGGCGGGTACGGCCCGGGGGCCGGTGCCCCGGAGTCCTCGCGCTCCGACCTCGGCAGCGAGTACCAGTACCAGGCCGACGAATTTATCTCGTCGATGTCGTTCTCCTCCCTCGTCCGGGTGATGGACCCGCCGGCACCGGCCCACGTGCTGGCGGCGGCGAACGCGCTGAAGTACCGCGACTTCCTCACCATCGCCCTCGTGGTGCCGGCCTCGGCCGGTTTTCCGGACAACTGGATCTACATCCACTCCCCCGCCGTCAAGGTCGGCCGGATCCAGAACTTCGCCTCCTGGTCGCCGTTCCTGGTCAAGGACGGGCGTACCTGCCTCGGCCTGGAGTACTTCGTCTTCGAGGGTGACGAGACCTGGAACGCCCCCGATGAGGAACTGGTCGCGCTCGGGACGAAAGAACTCGTCGAACTGGGTCTGATCAGGGCCCAGCAGGTGGAACAGGGTTTCGTCGTACGCATGCCGAAGGCATATCCATACTACGACATACACTACAAGAAGAACGTCGATATCATCCGCGCCTGGCTGGCCGAGAACACGCCGAACGTCCACCCGGTCGGCCGTAACGGCATGCACCGTTACAACAACCAGGACCACTCGATGCTCACCGCGATGCTCACGGTCCAGAACATCATCGACGGCACCAAGCACGATGTGTGGGAGGTCAACGTCGACGAGGATTACCACGAGGAGGTTTCGTCGCCGGCCCGGGGCGCCGCCCGGTCCTGACGGAGGATTCGCCCGGGGCACGGATTCATCCGGGACGGGTTTGTCCGGGACGGATTCATCCGGGGCACAGATTCGACGGGCGTCGCCACTCGAACGCCGTCACACGGGCGTCGCCGGAATGTCGGGCGCGTTTCACCGCCGGCGCCCGCTCCGCTTCCGGGGCCAGCCGGCATGACCGGGGACGGCCCCGGTATTACCGCGTACGGAGCGGATGGGTGACGGGACGGGCCGCGTCCCGTCACCCATCCGGGACATCATCGAGGCGTAGGGGCGCGCCACGCGAGACTGGTACCGGGTGCGGCCCTGCCCGGCCGGCCGGTCGTCTACCGGCCGGCCCGTCGCAGTCCGGTCAATGTGGACGGAAGGGACTGACCGTGACGGATGTCGCGGTCCGGCCGGCGGAGCAGCTCCCGGAGCCGGTCGACCAGGTCGGGAACGTATCCGGCCGTACGGGACGGATCTTCACCGCGGTAGTGGGGGTACTCCTCGCCGTCTCGGTGATCGTGCGGTTCACCGCCAGCCAGGCACTCTGGCTGGACGAGGCGCAGAGCGTCGCCATCGCCCGCCTGCCCCTGCGCGGGTCGGCCTTCACGATGTGGGACGGCCTGCTACAGGACGGCTCACCGCCGCTGTACTACCTGGTGCTCCACGGCTGGATCAAAGCGTTCGGCGAGGGCACCTTCGCGGTCCGGTCCCTGTCCGCGCTGATCAACATTGGTGCGGCGTGGCCGCTGTTCCTGCTCGCCCGCCGCGTGGTCGGCGAGCGGGCGGCGCGGGTCAGCGTCGTGCTGTACCTCACGTCGCCGTTCGCGTTGTACTTCGGGACCGAGACCCGGATGTACAGCCTCATCGTGCTGCTCACCGCGTTGGGTGGGCTGGCGTTGGAACGCGTCCTGCGGACACCGTCGATCAGATCGGCGATCGCCCTGGCGCTCTGCGCGGGAGGCCTGGCGCTGACCCATTACTGGTGCCTCTACCTGCTGCTCACGGTCGGAACGTGGCTGGTCCTGCTGCTGCTGGCCCGTCCGTGGTGGGTCAAGCGCCAGATCCGGCGCGGCGAGGGCGCGGGCGCGGCGGACCCAGCGGGTGTGCCGGGTAGCGCGGGTGTACCCGGGTACCGTTCCGCCCCGGCAAGCCCGGGAAGCCCGGGAAGTCCGGCAAGCCCGGCAAGCCGGGGCCGGGGCGCCCCCCACAGTCACCGGACGCCGACCCGTTTCCTCACCCCGCACCGGCGGGGGCCGGTCTTCGGGCTGCTCGGCATCGTCGGTGGCGGGCTGGTCTTCGCCCCGTGGCTGCCCGACTTCTTCGACCAGCTCACCCACACCGGCACCCCCTGGGGAGAGCCCGCCAGCTATGCCGCGATCTCCCACGCCTACGGCCAGTGGGCCGGCGGCCCGACGACCCTGGGTCGCCTATTGCTGTTCCTGGTCACCGGTCTCGCCGCCGCCGGCATCGCCGGCCGGCCCGCGGGTGGCCGGTTCATCCTTCTCGACCTGCGTGGTCTCGAACCGGGCCGGACCCTGTTCCTGCTGGCCACCGGCACGCTCGTCGTCGCGGTGACGGCGGGCAAGGTGGTCGGCAACGCCTGGGCCGACCGGTACACCGCCACCGCCTTCGTGCCGTTCCTGCTGGTCATCGGGCTCGGCGCGACGATCATCACCGATCGGCGGGTGTTCCACGGAGTGGTCGCCGTCGCGGCCCTGACCGGTCTGCTCGCCGGGACCTCCGACATCCACCGGGAGCGGAGCCAGGCCACCGAGGCCGCGCAGATCCTCGAGCGGATCGCCCGGCCCGGTGATGTGATGCTGGTCTGCCCGGACCAGCTCGGACCAGGCCTCGCCCGTACCGTGCCGAACTGGATGAAGGTGTACGTCGTGCCGACCTACGCACCGCCGGACCGGGTCGACTGGGCCGACTACGAGCAGCGCAACGAATCAGCCGACGGGGTCGCGATCGCCCGGCGCGCCCTCGCCGAGGCCGGTCCGGAGCACACCGTCTTCCTCGCCGGTTCCGGGTCGTACCGCACCTACGAGGAGCTGTGCACGGTGGTGCGCACCACCCTGCAGGAGGCCCGGCCACTCGCGGACGAGGTCATGAAGCAGGGTCTGCCGGCCAGGGTCTACGAGAACTACGCGCTGCTGCGGTTCCGGGCCTCTTGACCGCGACCGAGGCCCTTCCGGATGATCATCGGGTAGGTGGCGGCATGGGCGGCCGGCATGCGGCCACCCGCTGGGAGGACCGCTGGCAGCTGCGCGAGGTCGTGCTCGCCTGGCTCGCGGCCCGGCTGGCGGTCGGTGCGGCGCTGGCGCTGACCAGGTATATCGCCGACAATGCCCGCGGGCAGCAGGGCGCGCAGCTAAGCACCACCGACCTGCTCGGTTGGGACGCCGGGTGGTACCAGACGATTGCCGAGGTCGGGTACAGCGGCGCCGGGGCCGAGAGCCGCCGGTTTTTTCCCCTGCTGCCGCTGCTCGTGCGGGGGTTGTCGAAGCTGCCGGGGGCCGACGCCCACGTCGGTGTCGTGCTCCTGGTCGTGGTCAACGTGTGCGCGTTGGTCTTCGCGCTGCTGCTGGTGGGGCTCGCCCGGTTCGAGGGGTTCGCCCCGGAGGCGACCACCCGGCTCATCTGGCTCGCCGCGCTGGCTCCGCCCGCCTTCGTCCTGGTCATGGGGTACGCCGAGGGACTCGCCGGGCTGCTGGCCGTGGCGGTGTTCCTCGGTGCCCGCAGCGGGCGCTGGGAGCTGGCGGCCGTGGCCGGTCTGCTCGGCGGCCTGTGTCGCCCCCTCGGTCTGGTCCTCGCGGTGCCGGTACTTCTCGAGGCGGCCCGGGGGCTGCCCTGGCCGCTCGTCCGCCGGCTCGGCCCCAGCCCCAGCCCCAGCTCCAGCTCCAGCACGCCGACCACCACGCCTACGGCTGGAACACTCACCGCCCATGATGGGCTGCGTCGGCTGCTCGCCGTGCTCGCCCCGGTGGCCGGCGCCGGCATCTACCTGCTGTGGTCGGCGCACTCCTACGGTGACGGGCTGGCGCCGTTCACGCTGCAGCGCGACGCGGCACGTCACGGCAGCAGCTCGAACCCGCTGGCAGTGCTGTGGGACGCGGCTCGGGGCGCCTTTTCCGGCGAGCTGGGCACGGCGCTGCACGTGCCGTGGCTGCTCTTGGCGCTCGTCGGGCTGGTGGTCATGGCGCGCCGGCTGCCGGTGTCGTACCCGGTGTGGAGCGCCCTGGTCCTGGCGGCCGTGCTGACCGGCAGCAACCTGGACTCCGCCGAGCGGTACGTCTACGGGGCGTTCCCGTTCCTGCTGGTCGCCGCGCTCGTCACCGGCCGGCGGGAGATCTTCACGTTCACACTCGCCGCCACCACGGCCGCGATGACCCTCTACGCGACGCTGGCCTTCACCCTCTCCTACGTGCCCTGACCGCCGGCCGCGCGTCGGTGGGTACATGGCGCATGGGCCCGCATCATCTCGCGAGCGATTCCAGAAGCCCTTCCAGAAGATGGCGAAACGGTTAACGTAGAGGGGGACCGCACGATGATCGGTCGCCATCCCACGCCGCACCACGCCACGCGCAGCCGGTCATCCTCCGCTCGCAACCACGAGGTCAGGCCGCATTGGATGGAGTAGAGCTGGAGTACCAGCGGCTGTACCTGCCGCCGGGTACGGACTGCCGGGCAGCCGTCCAGATCCTCACGATGCACGCCGAGTTCGGCCACTGGGAGCTCGAACGCCTGCGGCTGTTCCCGGATGGCTCCCGGCGGGTGGTGCTGCGCCGCCGTCGGCGCCCCGGCGGCCTGCCCGGTTATCTGCCCACCTGACAGCCGCCCACCTGGCAACGGACCTGGGAGGGCGTGCGCACCTCGACCACGTCCGGAGCGATCCCCCGGGTCTGCAGATGCCGTCCCGACAATGCCCATCCGGCCGGCACCTCGACTCCGGTGGCGTCGGCTCCCGCGTCGCCGGTATCCGCCTGCCGGGGCCGCCCCACCGTCCAGACGTCGGCCCGGAACCAGTGATCGCACCAATGGGCGCTGTCGTCGGCCCGCAGCTGCACGAACCGGCGACGCAGAACCTGCCGGGCGACCTCCAGCGCGGACAACACGCTGACCTCGATGCCCCCGGACGGCTCGGCCCGATCGGCGATCCACACACTGCCGTCCCGGCTGGCTTGCACGAGATAGGCGTAGGTAGCCGGGGGGTGGTCCGCGTCTGCGCCCACCGGAACTCCGACGCCCACCGGAGCTCCGACGCCGATGCTGGACAGCGGATCGCCAGCCATACCCCCATCATGTCATGCATTAACGATGACGCATACGCGGATGGTGCTCCGCGCGCGGACGGTGGCATCTCGTCAAGCCGTACCGGCAGGTTCGGGTCAGGAGGTCCGGGTCAGGATGCGTGCAGGAAGCGGTCGAGGACGCGGACGCCGAAGCGCAGCGAGTCGAGCGGCACCCGTTCGTCCACCCCGTGGAACATGCCGGAGAAGTCCAGGTCGGGCGGCAGCAGCAACGGGGAGAACCCGAAGCAGCGGATGCCGAGCCGGGAGAAGGACTTCGCGTCCGTACCGCCGGAGAGCATGTAGGGCACGGCCCGGGCGATCGGGTCCTCGGCGCGCAGCGACGTGGCCATCGCCTCCACCAGCGCGCCGTCGAAGCTGGTCTCCAACGCCTGGTCGTGGACGACCCATTCGCGACGGATGTCCGGCCCGAGGATCTCGTCGAGCTGGCGGATGAACTCCTCCTCCTGACCGGGCAGATAGCGACCATCGACGTAGGCGGTGGCCTCGCCCGGGATCACGTTGACCTTATGACCGGCCTCGAGCTGGGTCGGGTTGGCGGTGTTACGCAGCGTAGCGCCGATCATCCGGGCGATCGGGCCGAGCTTCGCGACGGTCGCCTCCAGGTCGTCCAGGTCGAACTCGATGCCGAGCGCCTCCCCGAGGGAGTTCAGGAACACCCGGACCGTCGGGGTCATGACCAGCGGGAAGGTGTGCCGGCCGAGCCTCGCCACCGCCTCGCACAGCGCCGTCACCGCGTTGTCATCGCTGATCATCGAACCGTGGCCGGCCCGGCCGGCCGCGGTCAGCTTCATCCAGGCGATGCCCTTCTCCGCCGTCTCGATGAGGTAAAGGCGCAGGTCGTCGGAGACGGTGTAGGAGAACCCGCCGACCTCGCTGATCGCCTCAGAGCAGTCGGCGAACAGGTCGGGATGGTTCTCGACGAGCCAGCGCGCCCCGAGGGCACCGCCGGCCTCCTCGTCCGCGACGAAGGCGACGACGAGGTCCCGGGGTGGCCTGCGGCCGGTGCGGACGATGTCGCGGATGACCGCGAGGGTCATCGCGTCCATGTCCTTCATGTCCACCGCGCCCCGGCCCCACAGGCAGCCGTCGGCCTCCTCGCCAGCGAATGGCGGCAGGCGCCACTCGCTGGCATCCGCCGGCACCACGTCGAGATGACCGTGGACGAGCAACGGCGCACGCGAGGGATCCGCCCCCTCCACCCGGGTCACCACGCTGGTGCGGCCCGGGGCCGACTCCAGCAGGGTCGGCTCGAGGCCCACCTCCGCGAGCTTCGCCGCGACGTACTCCGCGATCGGACGCTCGTTGCCGTCGCCGTTGCCACGGTTAACCGACTCGAAGCGGAGCATCTCCCGACAGAGCTCGACCACCTCGCCCTCCGCCGACGGGGCGGTCACCGGCAGGCGCAGGCCACCGGTGCAGTCGGGGGGGGTCGTGGACGCACTCGCCATGCCGCCTAGTCTGCCCCGTCGGGGGTACAGCCGCCGGATTCGGGCCGTACCGTGAAGCAGAGTCGTAACCAGCCTGCAGCATTGCGCGTCCCGCTGCAGCATTGCGCCGTCCCGCGGGACGACCGGCATAGCGCGGGCATAGCATGGCACCCGTGCCAACGCCGCACCTGCAGGGCGAGAAAGCGACGCTGTACGGCAGAGCGCTGGACGCCGGGTCGGCTGACCCCATCCTGCACGACACCATGGCTCTGGACGCCGTCAAAAAGATCGACTTTGACTTCACCAGAACCGGTCTGCGCCGCAGCGAACACGCCCTCGTCGCGCTCAGGGCCAGGCACTTCGACGAGTGGACCCGCGAGTTCCTCACCACGCATCCGAAAGCCACCGTGCTGCACCTGGGCTGCGGCCTGGACGCCCGCGCCTACCGCCTCGACCCCGGCCCCGGCGTGCGCTGGTTCGACGTGGACTACCCCGATGTGATGGATCTACGCCGGCAGCTGTACCCACCGCGTCAGGGTTACACGCTGCTCGGCTCGTCCGTGACCGACCCGTCCTGGCTGGCGCAGATACCGAGTGATCTTCCCGTGCTGATGGTCGCCGAAGGCCTGACCATGTACCTCCGCGAGGACGAAGGCACGGCAGTCCTCCGCCGGATCGTCCAACACTCCCCCGGCGGCCAGTTGGTCTTCGACGCCCTCAGCAGACGCGGTATCCGGATGCAGCGGTTCAACAAGGCGATCCAGGCCGCCGGGGCGACCGTCTCCTGGGGCATCGACAGCTGCGCGGAACTTGAGGCGATCGACCCCCGCCTGCGGTGCGTGACCACCATGAGCGCTTTCGACCTTGACCGGTCCGGGACGCTGCCGGCGGGCTATCGTGTGATGGCCGCGGTGGCGACGCTGGCCCCCGCCCTGCGACGGATGGCGGCCTTCTACCGGCTGGACTTCTGACGGACGTCTCCGCCCTGGTCGGCGGCCCGGTCTTCAGATTGACGAGAAGCCGCTATCACCTTTCCTCCTCGCCCTCCTTGCCTTTCCAGAGCCTTTCGTGTCCGATTTATCCCTCTGGAAAGACAAGAGCAAGAGCAAGTCAGAACAGGTCAGACGGCAGGACGGCGGCGGAGCAGGTAGGTATCCATGATCCAGCCTTTACGCTCGCGGGCCTCGGCGCGGGTCCGCTCGATCAGTCCGCCGACCTCGGCGACCGGACCGTGCAGCAGGACCTCGTCCGGGGTGCCGAGGTAGGCGCCCCAGTAGATGTCGACGTCGTCGGCAGGCAGGGCCAGGAAGGTATTCTCGGCATCGAGCATGACGACGACGTCGTCGACCCCCGGCGGGAATCCGGCGGCGAGCCGGCGACCGGTCGTGATCTCGACCGGGCCGCCGATCCGGTTCAGGATCAGCCGGTGGCTGGCGGCGAGCGCCTGCACGCTGGTGATCCCCGGGATCACCTCGTAGTCGAACCGCACCACGCCCCGCGCCACGATCCGGTCGATGATGCGCAGCGTGCTGTCATACAGCGACGGATCACCCCAGACCAGGAACGCCCCGCAGCCGTCCTCGCCCAGCTCGTCGAGCATCATCCGCTCGTACAGCGCGGCCCGGCGGGAATGCCAGTCCTCGACGGCGGCAGTGTAGTCCGTCGGGGACCGGTCGCGGCTCGGGTCACGGGCCTCGACGATCCGGTAGCCGTTCCCCTCGACGTGCCGGTCGAGGATCTCCCGCCGCAGCCGGACCAGGTCCTCCTTCGCCGCCCCCTTGTCCAGGACGAAGAAGACGTCGGCCCGGTTCAGCGCCTTGACGGCCTGGATCGTCAGCTGGTCGGGGTCGCCGGCACCGATGCCAATGACGAGGATCGTGCGCATCTCAGCGCGGATCGGACCCGGCCGTGCTCACCGAATCCGGGCCCGCCGTAGCTGCCGGGCCCGCCGAATCCGGTCCCGCCGTAGCTGCCGGGCCCGGGGCGGCGCCCACCCCTGGGACGATCTTGCCGGGGTTGAGGTTGCGGCCCGGGTCGATGCCGTCGAACAGCGCCGTGAGCAGGCGCACGCCGGCTGGTGAGATGTCGTCGGCGAGCCAGCGCGCATGCTCGACACCGACCGCGTGGTGGTGGGACAGGGTGCCGGCATGCTCGATGAAGCCCTGCTGGATCGCGGACTTCACCGTGTCGTACCCGCCGATCGCCTCCAGCGTCACCGGGGAGGCGTAGGCGAACGTGAAGTACAGGCAGGCCCCGGAGTGGTACGAGTGCGACAGGTGGCACATGATCCAACCGGTCACGCCGATCTCGGCGAACGCCTTGTTCGCCCGTGCGACCACCCCCCGGTACAGCGGGCCGAGCTGCGACCAGGACGTCGACGTCTCCGACACGTCGGCCATCGCGCCCTGGCCGAGCAGGAAGTCCCGGATGTACGGGGTGTCGAACTTCTTCTGGTCGTAGAGCTGCCCCGGGCCGGTGCCGACACAGATCCCGCCCCGGCGCGCGACGATCGCCCCGACCAGCTTGCGCTGGGCCTTGACGTGCGCGGGTGAACCCTCGAAGCCAATGAACGACAGGCACATCTGATCGAGGTCGTACCTGCGGACCCGGCGCAGGTACTGCTTCATACCGGCCGAGACGAGACTCGAGGCCAGGGAGCCGCGCTTGCGGGTGGCGAAGGAGAACCGCGTCTCGTTGGCGTCGGAGACCCGGGTAACCGTCGGCGCGGCCTCGCTCGCGGCGATCTCCCGCATGGCCAGCAGTGCCGCGTCCCAGGTCGGGAAGAAGTAGCCGAGGATCACGCGCTGCTCGGGCACCCGGTGCACCTGCACGGTGGCCTCGGTGATGATCCCGAGCCGCCCCTCGCTGCCGAGGATCATCTCCCGCACGCTCGGGCCGGTCGACTGGCTGGGCACGGGCCGGGTGACGAGTACCCCGGCAGGGGTCACCACCCGCACCGCCCTGGTGATCTCCGCGATATCGCCGTACTTGTCGGACTGCATGCCCGACGAGCGGGTGGCGATCCAGCCGCCGAGGGTGGAGTGGGCGAAGCTGTCCGGGAAGTGGCCGAGCGTCCAGCCCTGCGCGGCCAGCTGCTCCTCCAGGTCCGGGCCGAGGGCGCCGGCCTGGATGCGGGCGAGGCGGGCGTCGGCGTCGATCTCCAGCACCCGGTCGAGCCGGCCGAGGTCGACGGAGATCACCGGGTGGGTCTCAGCGCGCGGCGCCTCGAGACTGCCGGAGATGTTGGTGCCGCCGCCGAACGGGATGACGACCGCGTCCGAGGCCAGCGCCGCGGCCAGCACCGCCCGGACCGCCCCCTCGTCTCCCGGGTAGACGACGACGTCGGGCAGCCGGCCGAGGTCGTGGTTACGAACCCGGACGAGGTCTCGCAGGCTCTTGCCGTAGGCGTGCACGACCCGCGCCTGTGCGTCGGTGGTGACGTGCTCCGCACCGGCGGCGTCGACGAGCGCGGCGCGCAGCGACTCCGGCAGCACGGGGTCCGCGATCGTCAGGTCCGCGAAGGCCGGTGGCTGGGCTGGCGGGTGGGTGATGTCGAGCCCGATGTGCGTGCGGATGAACGGCGCGAGGTCGGGCTTGTCACTGTGGCTGAAGGAGACACTCTCCTTGCCCCAGCCCCACCACTTCATGTGCGTGACCAACGATGGCTCCTCGACAGGGACGGGACGGAGGACGACGACTCCAGGGAAGGGCTAAGGGGGAGGGCGGCGGACCGCTCAGGTGCCGGCGAGGCGTTCGACGACCGGCGCCATGGCGGTCAACGCGTCCAGGGAGACCCCGATCGTGCTGAGGCCGAAGCGCTCGCGGCGCTCGACGAGGTCGTCGACGATCTCGTCGACCGACCCGCACAGCGCGTGCGGGGTCGCGAGCGCCTGTTCGGAGGTGAGCCCGAACCCGGCGGCCAGCTGCTCGGCAACCTGGGTGCGGTTGTCGGTGACGACGACGAGGTGGATACGGACCTGAAGGGTGAGATCGTCCCAACGGGCGCCGGCGGCCTCCCGGATCCAGCGGACCTTCTCCTCGGTCGCCGCCGTCGTCGCGTTGGCGCCGAGCGAGGCATCGATCACTCCGCCGACCATGTTCATGTTCAGCCCGATGATGTCGGCCTCGCGGGCGGCGAGGGTCAGCAGCCGGCGCCCGCCACCACCGATCACGATCGGCGGGTGGGGCCGCTGCACCGGCTTCGGCGTCCCGTTCAGGCCGGCGACCTGGTAGTGGGTGCCGCTGTAGGTGAACGGCCCGTCGGCGAACATCCCCTTGATGACAGCGAGGGACTCGGCAAGCCGGCCGATGCGCACCCCCGGCGGGTCGAGCGGCAGACCGGCTCGGGAGTAGTCGGAGGTCATCCAGCCGGCTCCGAGGCCGAGTTCGAACCGTCCGCCGGACAGCGCGTCGAGGGTCGCTGCCTCTTTGGCCAGCACCACCGGATGGCGGTAGTCGTTGCTGAACACCATCGCGCCGATCCGCAGCGTCGTCGTCGCGTCGGCCGCGGCCATCAGCGCCGCGATCGGCGCGACCTGCTCGTCGAGATGGTCGGAGACGGTCAACGTCGCGTAGCCGAGATCCTCGACCCGGCGGGCGAGGTCGGCCCATGACCGGGCGCTCACCTCGGCGGGGGAGGAACACTGGATGTTGAACCGGAACGGCCGTTTGTACGGCCCGCCGGAGACCTCGGTCACCGCAGCCACTCCTCACTCACCGGGGCATCTCCAGGATGGGACACCTCGAGGACGGGACACCTCGAGGACGGGCACTCGCCGGTGACATCCTCGAGGACGAGGCGGGTACCAAGATAGCCCGTCGGGCGACCGGCGACCGCCGTTGACCGTCCCCGGCGCGACCCGGCCGGTGCCTGACCATCACCCGGCCCGGCCCGACCGATACCTGGCCGTCACCGGCCCGACCCGACCGGCGCCTGACCATCACCGGCCCGGCCCGACCGGCGCCGCGACCGCAGGTACTCGCCGGCCGCCCGTGCCTGCTCCGGGGTCGGCGACGGCTCGCGCAGCGCCTGGACGGCGGCACGGCGCGCCTCCCCGGTCAGCCGGTCGACGTAGAGGATCCCGTCGAGATGGTCGACCTCGTGCTGGAAGCAGCGCGCAAGCAGGCCCTCACCGGCGTACTCGACCGGCTGCCCCGTAACGTCCACCCCACGGACCCGCGCGGCCAGCGCCCGCGTGGTCGGGAAGTGCAGCCCCGGGACGGACAGGCATCCCTCCGGGCCGTGCTGCTGGGTCCCGCCGGGCTGCCGGGCCTCCCCAGGCTGCCCCGGGTCCGGGCCGAGTTCCAGCACCGGGTTCACCACCACCCGTGGCACCCGTGGCACCGACTCGTCACGCGGGTCGTAGTCGACGTCGAAGACGAACAGGCGCAGCCCGACCCCGATCTGCGGGGCGGCGAGCCCCACCCCGGGCGCGTCGTACATGGTGTCGATCATGTCGGTGACCAGCCGACCGAGTGCAGTGCCGAACTCCGTGACCAGCGTGGTCGGAGTGCGCAGAACGGGATCACCAACAGTGCGGATCGGGAGCACGGTCATGCGGGATACTGTGCCACGTGAATCGTGAAGGACACCTGGATCGTGAAGGACAGTCGGACGGATCGTGACGGCCGGCGTGGCGATCCGTCCGCCGCCGGGATCGCCGCGTTGCGCGCCCGCGGGGAGCGGGTCACCCCAGCCCGCCGGGCGGTGCTCCAGGTGCTCGCCGACACGAGCGAGCACCTGTCCGTCGACGACGTCTTCGCCCGGGCGGAGACGATCGTCCCGGGCCTGCACCGCACCACCGTCTATCGCGCGGTGGAGACCCTCGGCGACCTCGGCCTGGTCACCCACGTCCACCCCGACCACGGGCCGGCCGTCTACCATCTGGCGGCGGCCCTCACCGGCGGCGCCCACCTGCACGTCCGGTGCCGCTCCTGCGGCACGATCCTCGACGTGCCCGCGGACCTGCTCGACGACGTCGCGCGCCGGCTCGCCACCACCGTCGGGTTCACCCTGCAGCCCGACCACGCCGCCCTTGCCGGCCGGTGCCGCGCCTGTTCGGCGAGGGCCCCGTCCGTAGACGGGGACCTCGCACCGGCGTAATCTCGCAGGTACCGACTATCGCGAGGAGGCCGCGGGGATGCCGCCGGAGCAGGGCCCGGTCGTGCTGGGCATCGAGACGTCCTGCGACGAGACCGGGGTGGGGCTCGTCCGGAACGGCACGCTGCTGGGCGAGGCCCTGTCGACGAGCATGGACCAGCACGCCCGCTACGGCGGAGTGGTCCCCGAGATCGCCGCCCGGGCCCACGTGCAGGCGCTGGTGCCCTGCGTGCGCGCGGCGCTGTCTTCGGCGGGGCTGTCCGCGGTGGACATCGGCGCCGTCGCAGTCACCGCCGGCCCCGGCCTCGCCACCGCCCTGCACGTCGGGGTGGCCGCGGCGAAGGCGTACGCCACGGCGCTCGACGTTCCCCTCTACGGCGTGCACCATCTCGCCGGTCACCTCGCCGCGGACCTCGTCGACGGCGAACCGCTGCCCGATCCCCTCATCGCCCTGATCGTCTCCGGCGGGCACACGTCGCTACTGCGGGTGGGGGACCTCGCCCGCGACCCGATCATCCACCTCGGCGACACGCTTGACGACGCGGCCGGAGAGTGCTTCGACAAGGTCGCCCGGGTGCTCGGCCTGCCCTATCCGGGCGGTCCCGCGGTCGACCGGGCCGCGGTCGGCCACGATGCGACGGCGCTGGCCTTCCCCCGGCCGCTGACCGGCCGGGCGGACGCGCCCTACACCTTCTCGTTCTCGGGACTGAAGACCGCCGTCGCCCGGTGGGTCGAGTCGCATCCCGACTCCCCCATACCGGCCGGCGATGTGATCGCTTCCTTCCAGGAGGCGGTCGTCGACGTGCTCACCGCCAAGGCGGTCCGTGCCTGCCTCGACCACGGGATCGGTGACCTGCTCATCGTCGGCGGGGTCGCGGCGAACAGCCGACTGCGGGCGCTGGCGGCCAGCCGCTGCGAGCAGACCGGCCTGCGGCTGCGGATACCGGCCCGTCGGCGGTGCACGGACAACGGCGTGATGATCGCGGCGTTGGGTGACCTGCTCGTCCGCGCCGGCGCCGAGCCCTCCCCCGCCGAGCTCACCGCCAGGCCGGGCGCGTTCCTCGAACGGGCCCAGCTCGGCGTCGCGCTGCCGGCCCTGCATGCCGCGTGAGCACCGACGGGCCCCTCGAACGGGAGAAGCGCGACGATGCACCTCGGGCATGAGGAGTTCCAGAGAAGCGGCGGGCGGGCCGTCGCGGGACCAGCCGGTGCGGAGCCAGCCGGTGCGGGGCGGGCGCCGCGGATCGGGGTCGGCGGCCCGGTGGGCAGCGGTAAGACGGCCCTGGTCGCCGCGCTGTGCCGGTCCCTGTCGTCGAGCCTACGCATCGGGGTGGTGACGAACGACATCTACACCACCGAGGACGCCGACTTCCTGCGCCGGGCCGGCGTGCTCGATCCCGAACGGATCCGCGCGGTCGAGACCGGCTGCTGCCCGCACACCGCGATTCGCGACGACATCACCGCGAACCTGGACATGGTCGAGGACCTGGAGGCCGACACCGGCCCCCTGGACCTGGTCCTCGTCGAGTCCGGTGGCGACAATCTCACCGCGACGTTCAGCTACGGGCTGGTCGACCGGCAGATCTTCGTCGTCGACGTCGCCGGGGGCGACAAGGTGCCCCGCAAGGGCGAGCCGGGGGTGACCGGCAGCGACCTGCTGGTCACCAACAAGACCGATCTGGCTCCCCTGGTGGGCGCCGACCTCGACGTCATGGCCCGGGACGCGGCCGCGGCCCGCGGTGCCCGTCCGGTGGTGTTCACCTCGCTCACCGCCGACCCCACGGCCGCGGACGTGACCTCCTGGGTACGGGCCCAGCTCGCCGAACTGTCCCCGCGCGGCGGTTCCTACAATGCGTCCAATACGTCGCAACCTTAAAGAGGACGTGAGAGCGTCGTGGCGGTGGGGGGTTTCATGGCGGTGGGGGGTTCCAGGGGACCGGTGCCGGGCGACGGAGGTCCGCCCCTGGTGGGATACACCCTGCGCTACCTGCATGGATCTGTCGCTGATCTTGTGATCGAACTGGCCCTCTCATGATCGTCTATTGGTATCGCGCTGTGATGATCGGCCTGGTGTGACCT
>NZ_CDWRCL010000024.1:0-29316 GCF_977927575.1 Frankia sp. CcCS3 | reverse complement strand
TCGTGGACGAGGACGTCCGGGCTGCCCGCCGGGACCACCTCGAGGCTGCCGTCCGGCGCCCGTCGAACGGCCTTGTCGCCCTCGGTGCCGAAGACAAGGGGCTCGCCGTGGGCCAGCTTCAGCGTCACGTCGTCCCGGCTGGTCCGCTCCTTGAGCGCGTCGAAGGCGCCGTCGTTGAAGATGTTGCAGTTCTGGAAGATCTCCACGAAGGCGGTGCCGGGGTGCTCTGCGGCCGCGCGCAGCACCGAGGTCAGGTGCGCCCGGTCGGAGTCGATGGACCGTCCGACGAACGTGGCCTCCGCCCCCAGCGCCAGCGACACGGGGTTGTACGGCCGGTCCAGCGAGCCGAACGGCGTCGACTTGGTGATCTTGCCGATCTCGGAGGTGGGGGAGTACTGCCCCTTCGTCAGTCCGTAGATCCGGTTGTTGAACATGAGGATCTTCAGGTTGACGTTGCGGCGCAGCGCGTGCAGCAGGTGGTTCCCACCGATCGACAGGGCGTCGCCGTCCCCGGTGACGACCCAGACCGACAGGTCGGGACGGGAGGCGGCGAGCCCGGTGGCGATCGCCGGTGCCCGGCCGTGAATGGAGTGCATCCCGTACGTCTGCAGGTAGTACGGGAACCGTGAGGAACAGCCGATCCCGGAGATGAAGACGATGTTCTCCCGGGCCACCCCGAGATCAGGCAGGAAGCCCTGGACGGTGGCGAGAATGGCGTAGTCGCCGCATCCCGGGCACCACCGCACTTCCTGGTCGGAGGTGAAGTCCTTGCGGCTCTGCTGGGCCGGCGCGGCCGGCACCAAGCCGAGCAGCCGGTTACTGATGCCGCTGCGATTCGTCGTGACGGTCACTGGTTGATCACGTCCTCCAAGACGCCCGCCAGCTCCGCGGCCTTGAAGGGCAGCCCGCGAACCTGGTTGTAGCCGATCGCGTCGACGAGGTACTCGGCCCGGATCAGGGTCCGCAGCTGCCCGAGGTTCATCTCGGGAATCAGCACCTTGTCGTACGACCGCAGGATGTCCCCGGTGTTGGCGGGGAAGGGGTTGAGATGACACAGGTGTGCCTGAGCGACGTGCATGCCCTTGGCGCGGACCCGGCGGCAGCCGGCCGCGATCGGGCCGTAGGTGGAGCCCCAGCCGAGGACGAGTAGCCGGGCCTGCCCGGACGGGTCCTCCACCTCCAGCGGCGCGACATCGTTCGCGATGCCGTCGATCTTCGCCGCGCGCAGCCGCACCATCCGGTCGTGGTTGGCCGGATCGTAGGAGATGGCACCCTGGCCGTCCGACTTCTCGATGCCGCCGATACGGTGCTCCAGGCCCGGCGTGCCGGGGACCGCCCACGGCCGGGCGAGGGTCTCCGCATCACGCAGGTAGGGCCAGAACTCCGGCCCCTTCGGCCCGGTGTGGTTCGGCTCGGTGGCGAAGGCGACGCTCAGGTCCGGCAGCTCCGAGCGGGTCGGCAGCAGCCACGGCTCCGAGCCGTTCGCCAGGTAGCCGTCGGAGAGCAGGAACACCGGCGTGCGGTACTTGGTAGCCAGGCGGGCGGCCTCGATCGCGGCGTTGAAGCAGTCCGCCGGGGAGCGCGGCGCGACGATCGGAACCGGAGCCTCGCCGTTGCGGCCGAACATCGCCTGGAGCAGATCGGCCTGTTCGGTTTTGGTGGGCAGGCCGGTGGACGGGCCGCCGCGCTGGATGTCGACGATCATGAGCGGCAGTTCGAGGCTGACCGCGAGGCCGATGGTCTCGCTCTTGAGCGCGACACCCGGGCCGGAGGTCGTCGTCACGCCGAGCGACCCGCCGAAGGAGGCGCCGAGCGCGGCGCCGATGCCGGCGATCTCATCCTCGGCCTGGAAGGTCCGCACGCCGAACCGCTTGTGCCGGCTCAGCTCGTGCAGGATGTCCGAGGCCGGGGTGATCGGGTAGGAGCCGAGGAACACCGGCAGGCCGGTCAGCTCGCCGGCGGCGATCAGACCGTAGGACAGTGCCGTGTTCCCGGTGATCCGTCGGTAGGTACCGGCCTTCATCCGGGCCGGCGCCACCTCGTAGGTGACCGAGAAGGACTCGGTGGTCTCGCCGTAGTTGAAGCCGGCTCGGAAGGCCGCGACGTTCGCCGCGGCGATCTCGGGCCGTTTGGCGAACTTCTTCTCCAGGAAGCCGACGGTGCTCTCGGTCGGCCGGTGGTAAAGCCAGCTCATGAGGCCCAGGGCGAACATGTTCTTCGCTCGTTCGGCCTCCTTCTTGTTGACCCCGGTACCGACGCCCTCGGCGGCGTGCACCGCGTTGATGGTCATCGAGGTGAGCGGCACCCGATGCACCGTGTAGGCATCCAGCGTGCCGTCGGCCAGCGGATCCGTCGTATAGCCGGCTTTCTTGAGGTTGCTGCCGGTGAATGCATCGGTGTTGACAATGAGATTGGCCCCAGGCGGCAGGTCCTTCAGATTCGCCTTCAGGGCCGCCGGGTTCATTGCGACCAGTACGTCCGGTGCGTCACCCGGGGTAAGAATGTCGTGATCGGAAAAATGTAGCTGGAAGCCGGACACGCCGGCCGGCGTGCCGGCTGGGGCGCGGATTTCGGCAGGGAAGTCCGGAAGCGTCGACAGGTCGTTGCCGAATGCTGCCGTCTCGCTGGTGAACTGTTCTCCGGTGAGCTGCATACCGTCGCCGGAGTCGCCCGCGAAGCGCACGACGACCCGGTCGAGCCGGCGGGTCTCCCTCTCCCTGACCTGCTCTGACACCTTCAGTGACCTCCTCGGGTACCGTTCCAGCCTACCGGCCGTATCAATGATGCGCGCGCACCGTACCGCCGAGTTCGATCGCTCCATCCTCGTGGACGATCGACGATCGACCTCGGTCTCCGTATCCGTCGCGCCGTATGGTGATTGTTTGCCAACTCTACGTATATAGTCTTTGTCGTTGCGATCGTCCGGCTGGCGGGCCTTGACCCTGATATCGCTGGTCAGAAGGGGTGTACCGCCCGATGGAGATGATCGGCCGGATCCGGTTCAATGCGCTTCCGGTAATGCTTTCCACAATTTCGGGGGAGGCCTGGCGTGTCAGGGAATCGACAGGGTGATCTTTGTGTCGGGCGCCCGGAGCGGTGAGCTCGCTCTTGCCGGCGACCTGGCCTGATCCGAGATGTTACCGATTGTAGTCGCCTGGTGGCTTGTGGCTGTATGTCCGGTGAGGCCCGGCGTCGGGGCATGGTGGCCGGGGTCGGCGGGTGGTCAGGTATCAGGGGCGGCCCGCTCAGAAGCGGGGAGCATCGGGACATGACGCATAGCCCGGACGAGCAGTCGGATGCCGCGAGCGGTCCGGATGACGGTCGGCCCGACGCCGCACCTTCGTTCACGGCCGCGAGCGCTGGGCCGCGGGAGGCCAGGCCGCGGGAAAAGGTGGGAATCGTCGGGCCGGGCCGGGCCGGCACGGCGCTGGGCCTCGCCCTGGCGGCGGCCGGATATCCGGTAGTGGCCGTGGGAGTGCGCTCGCCGTGGCACCGATCGAGGGCCGTGAACCTGTTCCCGGACGCGTGGGTCGGCGGGGCGGCCGAGGTCGCCGGGCGGGCCGAGGTCCTCCTCGTCGCCGTGCCCGATGACGCGATCGGGCCGGTCGTCATGGACCTGGCCGCGGCGGGAGCCGTCGGGCCCGGCCGGACACTCGTGCATCTCAGCGGGCGCCACGGTCTGGGCGTCCTGGCGGCCGGCGGTGACGTGGGCGCGGCCCGTATCGCGCTTCATCCGATCATGACCCTGCCGGGGATCATCGAGGACTCCGCTCTCCTCGCCGGTGTCCCGTTCGGGATCACCGCCGATCCCGTGGCCGAGGGGCTGGCCCGCCGCCTGGTCACCGACGTCGGCGGCATCGCTCTGCCCGTCGCGGATGACCGGCGGGATCTTTACCACGCCTCTCTCGTGCTCGGCGGAAACTTCCTGACCACCCTGGTGGCGGCTGCCGGCGAGGTGCTGGCCGCGGCGGGCGTGCCCGATCCGGCCGCGGCGCTCGGTCCGCTGTTGCGGGCATCGCTGGCGAACACCCTGACCGACGGCTGGTCGGCGTCGACCGGACCGGTGCGGCGCGGTGATCTCGGCACCGTCGTGGCACATCTGACCGCGCTCGACCGGCTGGATCCACGGATCGCCGCCGTGTACCGACGATTGGCGATCTTTACCGCGGAGGAGCTCGAACGGGTCGGGCTGCTCGACCCGGCCGTGGTCGCACGTCTGCGCGAAGCCGTCCCGGACGAGCTCGGTGACCGACCGGGCAAGGCCCGCCGGGGGCCGGCGGCCGTACGGGCCGGGGGCGACGGTGGCCACACGCCCGACGGGAACGTTCCGCCAGCGCCGTCGCGTTGAGACAGGTGTACCGGTTCGACAGGACGGACACTTGATCGCCATGCCACACCGCCACTTCAACGGTCTGAAGACCGCGCTGCTGCTGGGCGTGCTGTCCGCCGCCATCATCGTGGTGGGTTCGCTGTTCGGGCGCGGAGGTCTGGTCATTGCGCTCGTGCTCGCGGTCGGTATGAACGGCTTCGCCTACTTCTTCTCCGACCGGATAGCCCTGCGGGCCATGCGGGCCTATCCCGTGACACAGGTCGAGCAGCCCCGGCTCTACGCGATCGTCGGGGATCTCGCCCGCAATGCCCGGATGCCCATGCCGCGGCTGTACCTCAGCCCGACCCGGGCGCCCAATGCCTTCGCCACCGGCCGTAACCCGCGAAACGCGGTGGTCTGTTGCACCGAGGGCATCATGGAGATTATGGACGATCGTGAGCTACGCGGCGTTCTCGGTCACGAGCTCAGCCATGTCTACAACCGGGACATCCTGATCGCCTCGGTGGCCGGGGCCCTTGCCAGTATTATCGTCTATCTGGCGAATATGGCTCAGTTCCTGGCCATCTTCGGCGGGCGGGACGATGAGGACGGTCCCGGCATCTTCGAGCTTCTGCTGCTGATGATCTTGGGCCCCGTCGCGGCGACGATCATCCAGCTCGCGATCAGTCGGTCCCGGGAGTACCAGGCCGACGAGTCCGGCGCGACGCTCACCGGTGACCCGATCGGGCTGGCGAACGCGTTGCGCAAGCTGGACGCCGGCACCGCGGCGCGGCCCCTGCCGCAGACCTCCAAGCTCGGCCCCGCCGCCGCGCTCATGATTGCAAATCCGTTCCGGGGTGGGGGGGTCGGGAAGCTGTTCTCCACTCATCCACCCATGAACGAGCGGATCGCGCGTCTCGAACAGATGTCACGCATGAATCCGTATCGGTGACCGGGCCTGATGACCACGATGTTGTCCGCGGCGCGTCGCCGCGGCAACACCCCGAAGTACTCGGAGTACGCTTTAACCCTGAACCGCTAACCGCGAACTGCCGGCCGAAACGGCGTCGGTTCACAACCAGGACCGCGGCGGAGCAAACCCCCCAGGTTCCGCCGCAAGCACCCCGCCCGAAACCCCCATCGGGCGGGGTGCGCCCTGTCTCGAGCTTTTCCGTCGCGTCAGCGGTAGTTGACGAACTGGAGGGGAACTTCGAAGTCCTCGGCTTTAAGCATCTGGATCACGCGTTGCAGGTCATCGCGCTTCTTCCCGGTCACCCGTAGCTGATCACCCTGGATCTGGGCCTGTACCCCTTTCGGGCCATCCGTCCGGATCTTTTTGGCGATAGCCTTGGCCTTGTCCTCCGCGATGCCCTGCTGAACGGTGACGGGAAACCGGAACTCCTTGCCCGACGGCTTGGGCTCCTCGAAGGTCAGGGCCTTGAGGGAAATGCCGCGTTTGACGAACCTCTCCTGAAGCACGTCGAGCACCGCCTTGACCCGCTCGTCCGTGTTCGCTACAAGCAGAATCGACTCGCCGGACAGCGTCGCGGATGCGCCGGTGTCACGGAAGTCGAAGCGGGTCCGGATTTCCTTGACCGTCTGGTTGACGGCGTTGTCTATCTCCTGGGCGTCAACTTTGCTGACGATGTCGAAGGGTGGATCTGCCACGTGTGCGGACCTCCTGGCCGGTTCGATGTGGGTGAGGATCGTGTGGAGTCGGGCGCTGTGCGTGATCGTGGTGCGCGGCCTTCGTCTCGTGAGCCGCTACTCACCGTTGTAATCGATCGTCGGCGGCTGCGGCGGGGTGGTGCGGCATCACGATGCTCCGTCGGGACCGGTATGCTTCTCCACGACGGCAGGTTGCCCGAGCGGCCAAAGGGAGCGGTCTGTAAAACCGTCGGCTCAGCCTACGATGGTTCGAATCCATCACCTGCCACCATCCCGCAGTTCCCGGGGATCATGCTTCTGTACAGGCTCGGATCCACAGGCCCGGGGCATCGCTCCGGGCCTGTGCGCGTGCGGTCGCGGATGCTCCTTGTCGCCGGGCGGTCAGGTGTTCGCGGCGGCATCCAGGTCCGCCCGGGTCAGGACGGGGTGCAACGTCAGACCGAGCTCGGCGAGTCTCTCCCGGCAGCCCTCCTGCCGGTCGATCACGCAGAGCACGTGTTCCACGACCGCTCCGGCATCCCGCAGTACCCGGGTCGCGTCGAGCACGGCACCACCGGAGGTGACCACGTCCTCGATGAGGACGACGTGGCGTCCGGTGACGTCGCCGCCCTCCGCGATGCGTCGGGTGCCGTATTCTTTGGCCTTCTTCCGGACGAACCGGGCGGGCAGGCCGGTGCGCTGGGAGAGCAGAGTCGCGAGGGGCACTCCGCCGAGTTCGAGTCCGGCGAGGATCTCCGCGCCGGGCGGCACCAACTCGGTGAGTCCGGCCACCACCGCGGCGAGCAGCGCCGGGTCGGCTTCGAAGAGGTACTTGTCGAAGTACTCGGTGCTTGTCCGACCCGACCGGAGCAGGAATGTCCCGGTCAGATGGGAAGCAGCCCGAACCTGGGCGGCCAGCGCCGCGTTGTCGTTCACGTCTGCTCACTCTAGGACCGGTTCCCAGCCGGGATGCCGGCCGCAGACGGTCACCGGTGGTCGTTAAACAGTCACCGGTGACCGGTGACCAGAAACCGTGGCTCGTGGGCCGCCACGGCCGGGGCACTACCGTGGCCTCATGTCGTCGGCTGAGGCGGAGCGCGCGGTCCCGCTGTTCGTCTACGGGACGCTGCTGTTCCCCGAGGTCGTGCGGGCGCTCATCGGACGCGTGCCCCAGGCGGGGCCCGCTACGGTCACCGGCTGGCGGGCCGCCCGGCTGCGTGACCGGCTCTATCCGGGCCTCGTGCCCACGGCCGAGGCGGACGGGCCGGATCGGGCCACCGCCGGCCTCGTCCTCTTGGGGCTCGCCCCACGGGAACGGGCGATCCTCGATGCCTTCGAAGGCGAGGCCTACGAAGCCCGTCCGCTAGTCCTGGCCGACGGGCTACCCGCCATGGCCTACCTTTGGCGCGACCTCGCCGAGGCGATGCCGGAGAACTGGGACGCCCGCGTCTTCGCCGACCGTCATCTCACCGACTACGCCCTGCGATGCGTCACCTGGCGGGCGGGGCTGGCAGATCCGGCACCCTGACCGCGAGCTGACCGCGAGTCGCCGTTCAGCCGGTGGTGGGCGGCCGCGGACCCTCCTCGCGCCGGATGCCGCCCCCGGAGGTCACCCGGGTGCCACCGGTCTCGGCGAGGCGACCGACTCCGGCCTCACGCCCGGCGGAGACCCCGGCCTGGTCGCTCGGATACGGCTCCTCGTACCCGGCTCTGGCCCGAGGAGCATCGTAGGTGCACAGTGCGTAGATGACGACTACGTCGATCGCGATGATGACGACAGACCAGACCGGGAACGCTGCAAGGAACGCCAGCTGCCCGATGGCGTTGATCGCCGCGATTGCGACACCTCCCCAGCGGGCGGCCTCGTTACGGGCCGCGATGCCGAAGGCGATCAGTATCTCGACGACGCCGACCACGATCCACAACCAGCCCCAGAAGGTGGTGTCGGCGTAGATCACGCTGGCCCCGCCGTTGAGGTTGTTCACTACGACGGTGTAGTCGCGCAGGGACGCGATGCCGTAGATCAGGTTGTGGAAGCCGACGATGAACATGATGACGGCGGCGAAGGTGAGCCATCCGTTCAGCGGGCGTGCCACCCGTGTTCCTGCCATCTCATCCTCCCCGGTCGTACTCGCGGCGGATCGCTCTGCCCGCATGGTGCGGTCCGTCGTTGTTCGGTGGTCATACGACTACCTCTCCGCCGCGTAGGTGCGATACCCACGGTAGACCGCCGTCACCCATCGTCGTGTCCGTCGGGCCGGAGATGGTTCTCGCCGGCCCGGGACACGATCAGGGAGCGATGCCGGCGCCACCCGCCGCACCCACGCCACTTCTGCCGGTCCCACTCTTGCCGGCGGGCAGTGTCGTGACCGCGTTCGTCGCCGCGCTCCAGCGGAGCTTGCCGAACTGGAAGGCGCTCTCCCGTCCGCCCGGGACCGAGTACTCGTCGGTGATCGGAGGCCCGAGGCTCGACGTCGTGCCACCGAGGCCCAGATAGGTCTGCAGGATGCGGCCGTGGACCTCGTGCGCGCCGATGGCCGGGTGCCAGTAGATCCAGCCACCCTGGAACCTCGCCTGAAGCGTCTCCGAGGCCGTGGCGTACTCGACACCGCTCACTGGTCGGTGCAGGAAGCTGTTCGTTCCGCCCAGCTCCAGGAACTTTGTCGCGATGGATCCGTGCAGGGCCCGTACGCTGGTCGCCACGGACCAGAAGGCCAGGCCGTTGGAGTATCGCTGCCAGCGACCGCCACCGCCGGCGGGCAGTTCGCTGTCGACGGGCGTCCCAACGGCCAGACGGTTCAGCCCGGCGGTCGCGTACCACTTCTCGATCTCGCTGTGGGTGCCGTCGGCCTGTGCGGCGAGCGCGGTCGGCGTGCAGCACAGCACGTTCAGATCGACGTTGCCCATGATCCCCGGGACATTTCCACTCGAGGTGTACTGCCACAGCGCCCACTTCGTCCAGCCGCCGGGCAGCCAGCCCGGGGTCGCCTTGTTGTTGTAGATGGCGAACCAGAACGGATACCGGGCGAAGCTGTGGTCGTCCGCCAGTTTCTTGGTCCAGAACGAGCGGTACGTGTAGAGGATGGGCGCCCGGCCGGTCTCGGTCTCGATCTTCTCGAGGAACGCCCTCGTCCAGGCGGCCAGCGTGGCGGGATCGAGTCCTCCGTCGTCCTCGAGGTCGAGCACGGGGGCCAGCTGCCCGGCGGCGCGGGTCAGCCCGCTCACCGTGATGAAGCGCTGTGCCTGGTCCACTGCGGTCGAGATCGGCCGCGCCGGCCGCGCGTAGTGATAGGCCCCGACCACCAGACCGGCCTTGGCGGCCGCCTCCCGGTCCGCGGCAAAGTACGGATTGGTGTAGTTCGTTCCTTCGGTGGCCTTAATGATCGCAAAGCTCAGGCCGGAGCCGCGCGCTGCGATCCAGTCGATGGGGCTGCCGCCGGGATGCTGCCAGGAGGCCACGTCGATCCCCCGTGGCCAGGTCGGGGACGGCACCGCGCTCTGGGCGACTCCGGTGGTCGCGGTCAACGCCCCCGCGGTGATGGCCAGCGCCGCGATGCTCGTCACCCGCTGGGGGAGGGGGATCGGCAGCAGGGACGGGCGGGTGTCGACCCGCCGCCGTGCCGACCCCGACGGAGGGCCGTGACCTTCTTCATCCGGGCGGCCAGGCGTGGGGGCGGTGGTCGGCAGAGCGGTGGTCGGCAGGGTGGTGGTCGTCGGCACGGTGTCGTCGGCGGTGGGACCGGGCCGGACCTTGCGCGTCGTCGGATACCGGCTGGAACGGTGCGTAGGACGCATGGGCAACCCTCGATGCTCGGGAGGCGATGCTGGGGAGGCTCGCCAGGCAGTTGGCTACGCTGGCAGCGGCGCACCAACAGGTGCTCCATACGCTAAGCATCGAAGAGATTACTTACAGCTATCAGCGTGAGTGGCGTCCAAGTAGGTTGCTACGGCTAGTTGTTCCCGCCGGCAATCTCCGCATGTTTCGATGGAACGGAGTGAGGGTCGGGCGTACTGGCGTGCCATGGGGCGGACCTGGCGACCAGGACGGGGGGTCGTTTCCGACCCGCGTAGCGCCGACGTGGCCTACGGAGGCCCTCGCGCCGGTCGCCGGGGAGGATCGGTCGCCGGGGAGGATCGGTGGGTTCGGGGGCGAAGCGGGTGAGGGGGCCACCCAACCCCGCCCGTCGTCGTGTAATCTGAGCTCCGCGACCTCGCCCCTTTAGCTCAGTCGGCAGAGCGTCTCCATGGTAAGGAGAAGGTCTACGGTTCGATTCCGTAAAGGGGCTCCACGTTCTGCCTTCGGGTGGGTTCGTGTCCGGGGGGGATGTCCGCCGGTCCTCCCGCGGGGTAAGATATTGGTCGGGCCGCCGCAACCAGGTGGACCATCTCAGCGGTGTAGCTCAGTCTGGCAGAGCAAGCGGCTCATAATCGCTGTGTCGCCGGTTCAAGTCCGGCCACCGCTACCAGCAGGGTGCGGCCTGCCGCGAAGCCCGTGCGGGATCGCGGTTCGCCACGCCGCCCGACCTGTTCAGTAACCGACTCAGGAAGAGGCATCACGCCGTGGCCGCCACCGATGTCCGCCCGAAGATCACAATGGCGTGTCAGGTGTGTAAGCACCGGAACTACATCACGCGCAAGAACCGTCGCAACGACCCGGACCGCCTCGAACTGAAGAAGTTCTGCCCGAACTGCGGCAAGCACACGGAGCACCGCGAGACGCGCTGACGTCGTTCTGGCGGCTGCCCATCGGCGCGTCCGGGCGCCTGTCCCCACGTGGACAGGCGGGGTGGCGGGGTCGCTGAATCCTTCGTGTACTTATCTACGTTCCGCCCCGGTAGCCGGTCAGGGAAGTCCTGGGCCGGCTAGCTGGCATGCCGGCCCAGATTATCGACCGGTGGCGGGCGATGTGGTAACCACGTAGAGACACCCTGGTCATCCCGCTGATGGCGCGATCGGAGTTGCGATGCCGCTCAATCAGGACTTCGTGGGACGAAGCTCGGTCTCCTCCGTCCCGTTCCAGGTCGGGCGCGAGCACATCCGGAGGTTCGCCGAAGCGATCGGGGACGACAACCCGCTGTACCACGATCTGGAGGCCGTGAAGGCCGCTGGTTATCCCGATCTCGTGGCCCCACCCACGTTCCTCATCACAGTGATCCCCGGAACCCTCGGGGTGCCCACCGACGATCCGGAGCTCGGCCTCGACTTCTCCCTGGTCGTCCACGGCGAGGAACGTTTCGTGTTGCTTCGGCCGGTGGTGGCCGGCGACGAGCTGATCTGCACCTCGACCCTGACCGGCATCCGGTCCGTGGGGACCAACGAGGTGCTCGTCGTCAACTACCAGTTCGCCACGATCTACGGAGAGCAGGTCGCCACCGGCGTGTGTGGGCTGGTCTCGCGCGGGACGGCTCCGCCGAGGCACCGATGACACCTTTGCCGACAGGGTTGCCGGCAGTCCCGCCGGCCCCGCTCGGCTCCGGCGACCGCGCGTTGCGCACGTTCCGGGCGACCCCGGGCGTCCTCACGATCTGGAGAACGATGACCGCCACGGTGAGCTACGACGACGTCGAGGTCGGCACCGAGCTGCCGGAGCGGCTTTTCCCGTTGCGCCGGGATGATCTTGTCCGGTATGCCGGTGCATCCGGCGACTTCAACCCCATTCACTGGAGCGATCGGGCGGCCGCCGAGGCCGGCCTGCCGGGAGTGCTGGCGCACGGCATGCTGACCATGGCTATGGCCGCGCGGCTGGTCACGGACTGGCTTGGGGACCCAGGCGCCGTGGTCGAGTTCGGGGTGAAGTTCTCCTCCCCGGTGATCGTTCCCGACGACGGTGTCGGCGCGACGGTGTCCGTGCGTGGCGTGGTCGAGAAGAAGCTCGACGACAACCTGGTAGTGGTGAATCTCACCACCCGATGCGACGGCAAAAAGGTCTTGATGGCGGCCCGGGCGACCGTCCGGCTGCGCTGAGGCCTGCCGCGCGGCGGGGGACTGGCCGCCGGGCTGCCCGGCGGCCTCAGGCCGCCTCGGCAAGCAGGGCGGAGAGGCGGCTGACTCCTTTAACGAGATCGTCGTCGCTCAGCGCGTAGGACAGTCGAGCGAAGCCGGGAGTCCCGAAGGCCTCACCCGGCACGATCGCGACCCCGGCCTCCTCAAGGATCAGCTGGCACAGATCCGCGGACGTGGTGGGGGTACGGCCGCGCAGGGTGCGTCCGAGCACGTCCTGCACCGACGGATAGCAGTAGAACGCCCCGTCGGGCAGTGGGCAGCGGATCCCGGGCGTCTGCGACAGCAGACGGTGCATCGTCTGCCGGCGGCGGTCGAAGGCGGTACGCATCTTGGCGACCGCGTCCAGCGGGCCGGCGACCGCGGCGAGCGCGGCGGCCTGGGCGACGTTCGAAACGTTCGATGTCGCGTGGGACTGGAGATTGGTCGCGGCGGCCACGGCGTCCGCCGGCCCGATCAGCCACCCGACCCGCCATCCCGTCATCGCGTAGGTCTTCGCGACCCCGTTGACGATGATGCAGCGTTCCGCGAGCTCGGGTACCTCGGCGAGGACGGAGGCGAACCTCGTCTCGCCGTAGACCAGATGCTCGTAGATCTCGTCGCTGATGACCCAGATCCCGGCCTGCTCGGCCCACCGCCCGATCGCGCGGATCTCCTCGGGGGTGTGGACGGCGCCGGTCGGGTTCGACGGGGAGTTGAACAGCAGAACCTTGGTCCGCGGGGTGCGTGCCGCCTCCAGTTGTTCCACCGTCACCCGGTACCCGGCTTCCGGACCGGTGACGACGTCGACCGGGACACCCCCGGCCAGCCGGATCGACTCCGGGTAGGTCGTCCAGTATGGGGCGGGCAGGAGCACCTCGTCCCCCGGGTCGAGCAGCGTCGCGAACGCCGCGTAGACAGCCTGCTTGCCGCCGTTGGTCACCAGGACCTGGCTCGGTGAGACGATCACCCCCGAGTCTCGGGCGGTCTTCTCGGCGATGGCCTGCTTCAGCTCCGGCAGGCCCGCGGCCGGGCTGTAGCGGTGCATGCGGGGCTCGCGGCATGCCTTCTCGGCGGCGGCGACGATGTGGTCCGGGGTCGGGAAGTCCGGTTCCCCGGCGCCGAACCCGATCACGTCGCGGCCCGCGGCGCGCATCGCCTTGGCGGTGGCGTCGACGGCGAGCGTTGCGGAGGGTGCGATCCCCCCGATGCGGTGCGAGATCCTGCTCATGGCCGCCATGCTGCCACGGCTGTCACATGTGTGTCGGATGCACGTCGGACGTACCGCGGGATCCGTCCGGACCGTCCGGCAACGGTCGGCCCGTCCGGCCGCATCCGTTCGAACCTCCGTGACAGGCTGCCAGCCCCCGCTGCCCCCCGCTGCCGCCTCGGGCCCCCGCTGCCCCTCGACGCGATCGCCGTACGCGGAGTCGCCGTACGCGGAGTCCAGGCGGCAAAGGGGTATGCTCGATCCGCTCGGGTACCCATTCCGGTACATCACCGTGCGGCTGAGCTATGCACTACGTCTGGGCTATGTGCTACGTAGCGCATAGCCGGGGTATGGTGGCGTAGCGGTCGCAAGGATCCGGGTGTGTGTCTAGGGGCGTGGCTCAATTGGTAGAGCACCGGTCTCCAAAACCGGCGGTTGCAGGTTCGAGTCCTGTCGCCCCTGCGCTGTTCGACAGCTGGCTGGTCCGATGACCTGACTGGTCCGATGACGCTGGTCCGATGACGGAGTGGGTGGAGTTGAGTGGCGACCGATACCCGTGACGCGGCACCGCGCCCCAAGCGGGCTACGCGTGCCGCGGGTCGACGTCGGTATCGGCCACTTGTGTTCATCCGCGAGGTCATGGCGGAGCTACGGAAGGTCGTCTACCCCGGGCGGAGTGAGCTGATCACCTATGTGCTGGTCGTGCTCGTCTTCGTCAGCGTGATGACGGCGTTCGTGGCTACCCTCGACTTCGGCCTCACGAAGGCGGTTCTCGCGGTCTTCGGCTGACGGGCCCCACCGGCCGGACAGGCCGGGGCCGAGGCAGGCGGTGGTCGCTGGAGCTGCCCGTCGGCGAGCGGGCTGCCCGTCCGGCCCCACGCCCGCGCAGCGCCGCTCCGCGGGTCCACAGCAGCAGAAGTGTTCACGAGAGTAAGGATCGTCCGCGTGTCCCAGTCGCCCGAGCACGCCTCTTCCGAGCAGGGGGAGGCCCTCGCCCGTCTCGATCCCCTCGCGGCGTTCGAGCACGACGAGGTGGCGAGCACGGACGCTGGCGCCGAACTTGGCGGCGTCTACGCCGCCGCCGAGACCGATCCCGAGGGTGCTTTCCCGGCCTCCCCGGCGGTCGGGACGGTGCCGCCGGCCCTGACGGACGACGATGCCGACGACGCCGATGACCTGCGGCGGGCGATCGAGGACGCGCCCGGCGAGTGGTACGTCGTGCACTCCTACGCGGGGTACGAGAACAAGGTCAAGACCAATCTCGAGACCCGGATCTCCAGCCTCAACATGGAGGACTACATCTTCCAGATCGAGGTGCCCACCGAGGAGGTCCCGGTGGTCAAGAACGGCAAGCGGCAGCTTGTCCAGCAGAAGAAGTACCCAGGTTACATCTACGTCCGGATGGATCTGACCGATCAGTCGTGGTCGGCGGTCCGCAACACCCCGGGTGTGACCGGGTTCGTCGGGCTCACCAACCGGCCCTCCCCGCTGCGCCGGGAGGAGGTCCTCTCGATCCTCGCCCCGGCTGCGCCGAAGGAGAAGAAGGTCGAGACCGTCCGGGTGCAGGAGTTCGAGGTCGGCGAGTCCGTCACCGTCATGGACGGCCCCTTCGCCACGCTCCCGGCGACCATCAGCGAGATCAACCTCGACGCCCAGCGGCTGAAGGTGCTGGTCTCGATCTTCGGTCGGGAGACGCCCGTCGAGCTGCAGTTCAATCAGGTCGCGAAGATCTGATCCGCTCCGTAGAACCCCGGTAGGAAGACGAGCACATGCCTCCCAAGAAGAAGAAGATCACCGCGATCATCAAGCTCCAGATCAACGCCGGCAAGGCCACCCCGGCGCCGCCGGTCGGCCCCGCGCTGGGTCAGCATGGCGTGAACATCATGGAGTTCTGCAAGCAGTACAACGCGGCGACCGAGTCGCAGGCCGGCAACGTCGTGCCGGTCGAGATCACCGTCTACGACGACCGGTCCTTCACCTTCGTCACGAAGACCCCGCCGGCCGCGCGGCTCATCCTCAAGGCCGCGGGCGTGGAGAAGGGCAGTGGCACCCCGCGCCGGGACAAGGTTGCCAAGCTCACCGCGGCGCAGATCCGCGAGATCGCCCAGACCAAGCTCCCGGACCTCAACGCCACCTCGATCGAGGCCGCCGAGAAGATCATCGCTGGTACCGCCCGATCCATGGGTATCACGGTCGGCGAGTAGTACGCCCTCGAGTTTCCCCCACCACCGGACCGACCAGTGGGAGGGCGGCCGGGCGCAGGTGCCGGGTGGACAGGACGTGTCCACGTCGCCGCGCCCCTTCGACGGCCGTCCGCCATCACCACGAGGAGACAGACAGTATGAAGCGCAGCAAGGCCTACCGCGCCGCGGCCGAGAAGATCAACTTGGAGAACCTCTACAGCCCGCTGGAGGCGGTCCGCCTCGCGCAGCAGACCTCGACGACGAAGTATGACGCGACGGTCGAGGTTGCGATCCGGCTCGGGGTCGATCCTCGTAAGGCCGACCAGATGGTCCGTGGCACGGTCAACCTGCCGCACGGCACCGGGAAGTCCCCCCGCGTCGCCGTCTTCGCCGCCGGGGAGAAGGCCGCTGAGGCGAGCGCGGCCGGGGCCGACATCGTCGGTAGCGACGACCTGGTCGCCCGGATCCAGGAGGGCTTCCTGGAGTTTGACGCGACCGTCGCGACGCCCGACCAGATGGCGAAGGTCGGTCGGATCGCTCGGGTCCTGGGCCCCCGCGGCCTGATGCCGAACCCGAAGACCGGCACCGTGACGCTGGACATCGGCAAGGCCGTCTCCGACATCAAGGGTGGAAAGATCAACTTTCGGGTAGACAAGCAGGGTAACCTGCATATCGTCATCGGGAAGACGAACTTCACTGACACCCAGCTGATCGAGAACTACACGGTTGCCCTGGATGAGATCGTCCGGGTGAAGCCGTCCGCGGCCAAGGGCCGGTACCTGAAGAAGGTCACCTTCACGACCACCATGGGCCCGGGTATCCCGGTCGACCCGAACCGCACCCGCAACCTGCTCGACGAGGGTGCCGCCGCCTGATCCGGCCCGTCCGGAGGCTCTCGCCCGTCCGGAAGCACCGCCGCGCGAAGCCATGCGTGCGGCCGCCGGGCGGGCGAACAGCGACGAACAGCCGCGGACAACAATCGCGTACACTGATATCCAGTTCCACACCGAAGACCGCTGGTTGCCGTCTCCGTTCCCGTCGAGGGTCACTCCTCGTCCGGTTCGACCGACGGCCGAAGGCCCCGGGTTCTCCGGGCGGCCCGCGCAGGTGACGGACGGGAAGCTCCGTGACGGATGCACGCAGCCGGGTGACGCACCCGGTAGCGCCACCGCCGCCCTTCACGCCCCGTGCGCCTGCGCCGGGGCGTTCGTCATGTTCCGGGGGCGTTTCCGGATGACCAGCCGACACCCCGAAGGAGCCCCATGGCGAAAGCTGAGAAGACCGCCGCGGTGGCGGAGATCGTCGAGGAGCTCCGTGGCTCGACCGCCGCGGTGCTCACGGAGTACCGCGGTTTGACGGTGAGCCAGCTCACCGAGCTGCGGCGTGCCCTCGGCGAGGGCACGCGCTACTCCGTGGTCAAGAACACTCTGACCAAGATTGCGGCGGAGCAGGCCGGGGTCACCGGACTCGACGACCTGTTCGTCGGGCCGACCGCTGTCGCTTTCGTCAGCGGCGACCCGGTCGAGGCGGCCAAGGGCCTGCGCGACTTCGCTCGGGCGAACCCGGCATTGGTGCTCAAGGGCGGCTTCGTCGAGGGCAAGCCGATGACCGCCGACGAGATTCGCAAGCTTGCGGATCTCGAGTCCCGCGAGGTCCTGCTGGCGAAGCTGGCCGGGGCGATGAAGGGCACGCTGGCCGGGGCCGTCGGGCTCTTCGCCGCTCCGCTGTCCCAGGTGGCCCGGCTTGCGGAGGCGCTGCGCGAGCAGCGCGAAGGCCAGTCCGTCGGCGCCGCCGAGCAGCCGGCCGCCGAGGCTGCCGCCGAATAGCCGAACGGCGCCACCATGGTGCCGCCCCGAGGTCACAACCAGGTTGCTCGCAGTCACGAGCAGGCCACCCCGAATCAGGCATGACAAGGAAGGAACCGCCACCATGGCGAAGCTGTCGACCGGAGAGCTGCTGGACGCCTTCAAGGAACTGACCCTGCTGGAGCTCTCGGAGTTCGTGAAGCAGTTCGAGGAGACCTTCGGCGTCACCGCCGCGGCTCCGGTCGCCGTGGCCGCAGCCCCGGCCGCCGATGGTGCGGGCGGCGAGGCGCCGGCCGCCGAGGAGCAGGACGAGTTCGACGTCATCCTTGAATCCGTCGGTGACAAGAAGATCCAGGTCATCAAGGAGGTCCGTGCGCTGACCAGCCTCGGGCTGAAGGAGGCCAAGGACCTCGTCGACGGGGCTCCGAAGCCGGTCCTGGAGAAGGTCGCCAAGGAGGCGGCGGACAAGGCGAAGGCGGCCCTCGAGGGCGCCGGCGCCACGGTCACCGTCAAGTAGTACCGGCAGTCCGAGCAGTACCGGCAGCACCTCGCTGCCCTGGGACGCCCCGCCCGGCGATGTCCGTCGCCGGGCGGGGCGTCTCTTGCGGCCGCTCGGCGTGGCCGTGGCGGACACCCCCGTGCCGGGGCACCTCTCTGCGGTGCCCCGGCACGTGCTGTCTGGAAGGCCCGGAAGGTCCACCGCAGGCGGCCCGATGCACAGATGGGCAGGTCGGGTCCGTTCGTGACGTTTTCCGAAGGGGGTTGACGGCCTCTGTGGATCGGAGTTCCATCAAGTTTGCGAACCCTCGTCGGGAGCAGATGCGGTGCGCTACGTCCTCCCTGCGTGGTCCCATCACGCAGATCCTTGCCAGCGGTGTGCCCTTCGGCTACACTGCTAGTTTGCGCTGCCCTTCTCGTTGTATCGACCTCGCCGACACCGTGCCGTTGGTGACGGTCGGCCCTGTTCGGGGGCTGGTATGCACCGTGAGGCGGTTCCGGTTACGTGGTCCGGAGCGGTACTCGCGGTCGGTCCGGGACGATGCGGAGGCGCGCTGGTCGTGCCGGAGTGTGGCACGGCTGTACGGCTGCCACACCGAGGACCCTGAGCGAGCCCCTTGCCCATACACCGATCCGTTGTTCTCAGCGGACACTCGTGTCGCCGCGCGCACATGCCGTGGCGATGCTTTCGCGTGCCCGTTGTCGGCCGCACATCCGCTACGCAGGACGCCCGGGGGTCGGCCTCCACGTTCCGCGGCCATCGTCTCACCGGTGGGGCACCCCCCGCCGCCGTTCCTGACAACCGTAGCGAGACACTGATCACCTGACCATTCCCCGACGGATACTTGACGTCCGCGACGCCAGCCCGACGATCAGGCCACCGGAAGGACCACCTTGGCCGCCTCGCGCTCTTCTTCCCGCATCTCCTTCGCTAAGATCATCGAGCCCCTCGAGGTCCCGGATCTCCTTGCTCTTCAGACGCAGTCCTTCGATTGGCTGATCGGTAGTGACGCCTGGGCGGAGCGGGTGCAGGAGGCCATCGATTCCGGCCGTGACGACGTTCCGATCACCTCGGGTCTCGAGGAGGTCTTCGAGGAGATCTCCCCGATCGAGGACTTCGCCGGCTCGATGTCACTGTCCTTTCGGGACCACCGGTTCGAACCGCCCAAGTACTCCGTGGAGGAGTGCAAGGACAAGGACATGACCTTCTCGGCCCCGCTGTTCGTCACGGCCGAGTTCACCAACAACACCACCGGCGAGATCAAGAGCCAGACGGTGTTCATGGGTGACTTCCCGCTCATGACCCCGAAGGGCACCTTCGTCATCAATGGCACTGAGCGCGTGGTGGTCAGCCAGCTCGTGCGCTCCCCGGGGGTCTACTTCGAGCGCAGCCTCGACAAGGCCTCCGACAAGGACCTGTACTCCTGCAAGGTGATCCCCTCCCGGGGAGCCTGGCTGGAGTTCGAGATCGACAAGCGCGACACCGTGGGCGTGCGGATCGACCGCAAGCGCCGTCAGTCCGTCACGGTGCTGCTCAAGGCGCTCGGCTGGGACGAGGCCCGCATCCTCGAGCGGTTCGGTGACTTCCCGTCGATGCGCATCACCCTGGAGAAGGACCACACCGCCGGCCAGGACGATGCGCTGCTCGACATCTACCGCAAGCTGCGCCCGGGTGAGCCGCCGACACGGGAGTCGGCGCAGACCCTGCTGGAGAACCTCTTCTTCAACCCGAAGCGTTACGACCTCGCCAAGGTCGGTCGCTACAAGGTCAACAAGAAGCTCTCCCTCGACGTTGCTCACGACATCGGCGTTCTCACCGAGAACGACATCGTCCGCACCATCGAGTACGTCGTCAAGCTGCACGCGGGCGCCGATCCGGCCGAGTACGAGGTCGACGACATCGACCACTTCGGCAACCGTCGCCTGCGCTCGGTCGGCGAGCAGATCCAGAACCAGGTCCGGCTGGGACTTGCCCGGATGGAGCGGGTCGTCCGCGAGCGGATGACTACGCAGGATGTCGAGGCGATCACGCCGCAGACCCTGATCAACATCCGGCCGGTCGTCGCCTCCATCAAGGAGTTCTTCGGCACCAGTCAGCTCTCGCAGTTCATGGACCAGACGAACCCGTTGGCTGGTCTGACTCACAAGCGCCGGATGAACGCACTTGGCCCAGGCGGCCTTTCTCGAGAGCGGGCGGGCTTCGAGGTTCGCGACGTGCACCCCAGCCACTACGGCCGGATGTGCCCGATCGAGACGCCGGAAGGCCCGAACATCGGTCTGATCGGCTCGCTGTCGACGTTCGCCCGGATCAACCCGTTCGGCTTCGTTGAGACGCCGTACCGCAAGGTCGTGGACGGCCGCGTCACCGACGAGATCGACTACCTGACCGCCGATGAGGAGGACCGGCACGTCAAGGCGCAGGCGAACGCGCCGCTACGGCCGGACGGAACGTTCGCGGAGGACCGTGTCCTGGTCCGCCGCAAGGGCGGTGAGGTCGAGTTCATCCCGCCGGATGAGGTCGACTACATGGACGTTTCGACCCGTCAGATGGTCTCCGTGGCCACTGCCATGATCCCGTTCCTCGAGCACGACGACGCCAACCGCGCGCTCATGGGCTCCAACATGCAGCGCCAGTCGGTGCCGCTGCTGCGCTCCGAGGCGCCGCTGGTCGGCACCGGGATGGAGGCCCGCGCGGCCAAGGATGCCGGCGACGTGGTCGTCTGCGCCCAGGCGGGGGTGGTCGAGGATCTCTCGGCTGACTACATCACTGTCATGCACGACGACGGCACCCGGCGCACCTACCGGCTGGCGAAGTTCCGCCGGTCGAACCAGGGCACCTGCATCAACCAGAAGCCGATCGTGAACGAGGGCGACCGGGTCGAGGCCGGCCAGGTCATCGCGGACGGCCCGTGCACCGACAACGGTGAGATGGCGCTCGGCAAGAACCTGCTGGTCGCCTTCATGCCGTGGGAGGGGCACAACTACGAGGATGCGATCATCCTGTCCCAGCGTCTCGTCCAGGACGACGTGCTGTCCTCGACCCACATCGAGGAGCACGAGGTCGACGCCCGCGACACCAAGCTCGGCCCGGAGGAGATCACCCGGGACATCCCGAACGTCGCCGAGGAGGTTCTCGCCGACCTCGACGAGCGGGGGATCATCCGGATCGGCGCCGAGGTCTCGCCCGGCGACGTCCTGGTCGGCAAGGTCACACCCAAGGGCGAGACCGAGCTGACCCCCGAGGAGCGCCTGTTGCGCGCGATCTTCGGGGAGAAGGCCCGGGAGGTCCGTGACACCTCGCTGAAGGTGCCGCACGGTGAGTCCGGCAAGGTCATCGGCGTGCGGGTGTTCTCCCGCGAGGACGGCGACGAGCTCCCGCCCGGGGTCAACGAGCTGGTCCGGGTCTACGTCGCCCAGAAGCGGAAGATCACCGACGGGGACAAGCTTGCCGGCCGGCACGGCAACAAGGGTGTCATCGCCAAGATCCTGCCCGTCGAGGACATGCCCTTCCTCGAGGACGGCACCGCCGTCGACGTCGTGCTCAACCCGCATGGCGTGCCGCGCCGGATGAACCTCGGCCAGATCCTGGAGACCCACCTCGGGTGGGTTGCCAAGACCGGCTGGCAGGTCGACTCCGGCACCGAGGACTGGAAGGAGCGGCTGCGTGGCATCGGCGCGGACGCCGCCCCGGCCGGCACCAACGTGGCGACCCCCGTCTTCGACGGTGCTCGCGAGGAGGAGATCACCGGCCTGCTCGACTCCACCCTGCCCAACCGCGACGGCGTCCAGCTGATCGGCTCCTCCGGCAAGGCCAAGCTGTTCGACGGCCGGACCGGTGAGCTGTATCCCTACCCGGTGGCGGTCGGCTACATCTACATCCTCAAGTTGCTGCACCTGGTCGACGACAAGATCCACGCCCGGTCGACCGGTCCCTACTCAATGATCACCCAGCAGCCCCTGGGTGGTAAGGCGCAGTTCGGTGGCCAGCGGTTCGGCGAGATGGAGGTGTGGGCGCTGGAGGCATACGGCGCCGCCTACGCCCTGCAGGAACTGCTGACCATCAAGTCCGACGACGTCGTGGGCCGGGTCAAGGTCTACGAGGCGATCGTCAAAGGCGAGAACATTCCGGAGCCCGGTATCCCGGAGTCGTTCAAGGTGCTCATCAAGGAGATGCAGTCGCTGTGCCTCAACGTCGAGGTGCTCTCCAGCGATGGCGTGCAGATCGAGATGCGTGACACCGACGAGGACGTCTTCCGTGCGGCGGAGGAACTCGGGATCGACCTGTCCCGGCGCGAGCCGAGCAGCGTCGAGGAGGTCTGACGGACGCCGGGGGTCCGACGCCCCCGCCCTGATGGGCGGCGAGGCCTCCGGCGGCTCCATCCGACTCCAGCGTCCCGACCGAGAAAGAGAGAGCAGGCGACAGTCTTGCTGGACGTCAACTTCTTCGACGAACTGCGCATCGGTCTCGCCACCGCGGATGACATCCGCCAGTGGTCGCACGGTGAGGTCAAGAAGCCGGAGACGATCAACTACCGCACCCTGAAGCCGGAGAAGGACGGACTCTTCTGCGAGAAGATCTTCGGTCCCACCCGGGACTGGGAGTGCTATTGCGGTAAGTACAAGCGGGTCCGCTTCAAGGGCATCATCTGCGAGCGCTGCGGCGTCGAGGTCACCCGCGCCAAGGTGCGCCGCGAACGCATGGGGCATATCGAGCTCGCCGCCCCAGTCACCCACATCTGGTATTTCAAGGGTGTTCCGAGCCGGCTCGGCTACCTGCTGGACTTGGCGCCGAAGGACCTCGAGAAGGTCATCTACTTCGCCGCCTACATGATCACCAAGGTCGACACGGAGGCGCGTCACCGCGACCTGCCCACCCTCGAGGCCCGCATCGGCGTCGAGAAACAGCAGCTCGAGGACAAGAAGAACGCCGACGTGGAAGTCCGGCAGAAGCGGCTCGAGGCCGACCTCGCGCAGCTCGAGGCCGAGGGCGCCAAGGGTGACGCGCGACGCAAGGTCCGCGAGTCGGCCGAGCGCGAGATGCGCCAGATCCGGGACCGGGTGCAGCGTAAGATCGACGATCTCGACCGGGTCTTCGACCGCTTCAAGAACATGAAGGTCCAGGACCTGGAGCCGGACGAGCTGCTTTATCGCGAGCTGCGCGACCGCTTCGGTGCGTACTTCGACGGCGGCATGGGCGCCGAGGCGCTGCAGCGGCGGCTCGCTGACTTCGACCTGGGCGCCGAGGCCGAGTCGCTGCGCGAGACCATCCGCAGCGGCAAGGGTCAGAAGAAGGCCCGCGCGCTCAAGCGGCTCAAGGTTGTCTCGGCGTTCCTGAACACCCGCAACTCCCCGATGGGGATGGTGCTCGACTGCGTCCCGGTGATCCCACCCGATCTGCGCCCGATGGTGCAGCTCGATGGTGGCCGGTTCGCCACCTCGGACCTCAACGACCTGTATCGCCGGGTGATCAACCGGAACAACCGGTTGAAGCGGCTGCTCGACCTCGGCGCGCCCGAGATCATCGTCAACAACGAGAAGCGGATGCTGCAGGAGGCCGTCGACGCGCTGTTCGACAACGGCCGCCGCGGCCGGCCGGTCACCGGCCCGGGTAACCGTCCGCTGAAGTCGCTGTCCGACATGCTCAAGGGCAAGCAGGGCCGGTTCCGCCAGAACCTGCTGGGCAAGCGGGTCGACTACTCCGGCCGTTCGGTCATCGTCGTCGGTCCGCAGCTCAAGCTGCACCAGTGCGGTCTGCCCAAGCAGATGGCGCTGGAGCTGTTCAAGCCGTTCGTGATGAAGCGCCTGGTGGACCTCAACCACGCGCAGAACATCAAGTCGGCGAAGCGGATGGTCGAGCGGGCCCGCCCGGTCGTGTGGGACGTGCTCGAGGAGGTCATCACCGAGCACCCCGTGCTGCTCAACCGGGCGCCGACCCTGCACCGCCTCGGCATCCAGGCCTTCGAGCCGCAGCTCGTCGAGGGCAAGGCCATCCAGATCCACCCGCTGGTCTGCACGGCGTTCAACGCCGACTTCGACGGTGACCAGATGGCGGTGCACCTGCCGCTGTCCGCCGAGGCGCAGGCCGAGGCGCGGATCCTGATGCTGTCGAGCAACAACATCCTCTCGCCCGCATCGGGCCGGCCGCTGGCGATGCCGAGCCTCGACATGGTGACCGGGGTCTTCCATCTGTCCCGCCTGGCCGAGGGGGCGCTCGGCGAGGGGCGGTCGTTCTCCAGCGTCGCCGAGGCGCAGATGGCGTTCGACGCCCGGGAGATCGCCCTTCAGGCGAAGATCAAGGTGCGGTTGCGGGACACCACCCCGCCGTCGGACTGGGTCCCGCCCGCCGACTGGGTCACCGGGGACGTGTTCACCCTGGAGACCACGTTCGGCCGTTGCCTGCTCAACGAGGCGCTGCCGGAGGGCTACCCCTTCATCAACGCCCAGCTGAACAAGAAGGCACAGGCCGCGATCGTCAACGACCTGGCTGAGCGGTACCCGAAGATCCAGGTAGCGGCGACCCTGGACGCCCTGAAGAGCGCCGGTTTCTACTGGGCCACCCGGTCCGGGGTCACCGTCGCGATCGAGGACGTCGTCGCGCCGCCGAACAAGGCCGAGATCCTCGACGACTACGAGCAGCGTGCCGACCGGGTCCAGAAGCAGTTCGACCGCGGCTTCCTGTCCGATGAGGAGCGCCGCAGCGAGCTGGTCCAGATCTGGACCGAGGCGACCAACAAGATCGCCGAGGCGATGGAGGAGAACTTCCCGGCGACCAACCCGGTCTACGTGCTGGTCAACTCCGGAGCCGCTGGAAACATGATGCAGATCCGGCAGCTCGCCGGCATGCGTGGCCTGGTCTCCAACCCGAAGGGTGAGATCATCCCGCGGCCGATCAAGGCGAACTTCCGCGAGGGTCTGACCGTGCTGGAGTACTTCATCTCCACCCACGGTGCCCGTAAGGGACTCGCTGACACCGCCCTGCGCACCGCGGACTCGGGGTACCTGACTCGGCGGCTCGTCGACGTCAGCCAGGACGTCATCGTCCGCGAGGAGGACTGCGGCACCGAGCGCGGCATCCTCACCCGGATCGCCCGCAAGGGCGCCGACGGGGTGCTGGTCCGGGACCGGTACGCCGAGACCTCGGCGTACGCGCGGACGCTGGCTTCCGACGCGATCGACGCGAACGGCGAGGTCATCGTGCCCGCCGGCACCGACGCCGGGGACGTCGCGATCAGCCAGATCATCGAGGCCGGCATCGAGCAGGTGCGGGTCCGCTCGGCGCTGACCTGCGAGTCCCGGATGGGAGTGTGCGCCCAGTGCTACGGGCGCTCGCTCGCCACCGGCAAGCTGGTCGACGTCGGTGAGGCCGTCGGCATCGTCGCCGCGCAGTCCATCGGTGAGCCCGGCACCCAGCTGACGATGCGTACCTTCCACAGCGGTGGCGTCGCCGGCGACGACATCACCCAGGGCCTGCCGCGTGTCGTCGAGCTGTTCGAGGCGCGCAGCCCGAAGGGCAAGGCCCCCATCACCGAGGTCTCCGGCCGGGTGAAGATCGAGGAGACCGAGAAGACCTTCAAGGTCGTGGTGGTGCCGGACGACGGCAGCGACGAGATCGCCTACCCGGTCTCGCGGCGTTCGCGCCTGCGGGTCCGCGAGGGCGACCACATCGAGGTCGGCAGCCAGATCGTCGACGGTGCCGTCGACCCGCACGAGGTGTTGCGCATCCTCGGGCCGCGCCAGGTCCAGCTCCACCTGGTGGACCAGGTCCAGGAGGTCTACCGGTCGCAGGGTGTGTCGATCCACGACAAGCACATCGAGATCATCATCCGCCAGATGCTCAAGCGGGTGAACGTTCTCGAGTCGGGTGACACCACCCTGCTGCCCGGTGAGCTCTGCGAGCGGGCCCGGTTCGAGGCGGAGAACCGTCGGGTGGTGGAAGCCAGTGGCCAGCCGGCCTCGGCCCGCCCGGTCCTCATGGGGATCACCAAGGCGTCGCTGGCGACCGAGTCGTGGCTGTCGGCCGCATCCTTCCAGGAGACGACCCGGGTGCTCACCGACGCGGCGATCAACGCCCGGTCGGACTCGCTCGTCGGCCTGAAGGAGAACGTCATTATCGGAAAGCTCATCCCGGCCGGCACCGGGATCTCCCGGTACCGCAACATCCGGGTCGAGCCGACCGAGGAGGCACGTGCGGCGATGTACTCCGTCGGTGCCTACGAGGACGGCGGCGTCGATTACGGCGCGTTCGGCACGGGCTCCGGCCAGGCGGTCCCGCTGGACGAGTTCGACTACCGCAGCTCGGGAGACTTCCGCTGAGCAGGTCGCGAGGCTGACCGAGCGGAGCTGACCAGAGCCCGACCGAAGCCCGATCGATCAGGACCGGCCCGGCGCCCTCACCAGGGTGCCGGGCCGGTTGCGCGTCCAGGTCCGGAGCCCGCTGGTGGGACGGCGCGCAGAGGCGAAAATCGGTAGGATAGGGGCAGGCACCTGCGGTGGCGGTGGAAGGTAGCGGCGGTGTGATTCTGACCGGCGACCACGACGACCTGAGTCGGTTGGCCGCGCCTTATCGGACAGTGGCCATCGAATCGCTCCCCGGCAGTTGACGTGACCGGGGCTGGCCGTTTTATGACCGGGTGGACCGAGATTCGCCGGGAGCGAATGATCTACGAGGATGAGGCCATTCTCGTGCTCGACAAACCCGTCGGCATCTCGGTTATGGGAGAGCGGCACGACACCGATCTCGTCACCCTCGCCGGGGATGACGGCGAGGAGCTGTTCCCGGTGCACCGCATCGACAAGGTCACCTCGGGCCTGGTGCTCTTCGCCCGGCAGTTGCGGTTCCACGGTGATCTCACCCGGCAGTTCCAGCGCCGCACGGTGGACAAGCGATACCTCGTCTTGACCCGGACCCGTGGACTGCCCGCCTCGGGGACCATTGATCTGCCGCTGAGCGTGGGGCGCAAGAGTCGGGTCCGGGTGGCGGCGAACCGGGCCGACATCATGGCCGGCCTGGCGGAGATGGCCCCCTTGGCGGAGGTTCCCCGGGCAGGGCTTGCCCCGACCGGCGCGGGCGTCGGACGATTCCGCCCGCCGCGGTGTTCTCCCACGTCCGGACATACCCGTCCGTCACGACCTTCATCCGGGTATGGGAGGGCGGTGAGTACACCCTGCTCGCAGTCACGCCGGTCAGCGGGCGGCGCCACCAGATCCGGGTGCATCTGGCCTGGATCGGGCACCCGATCGAGGGCGATCCGCTGTTCGGCCGGGGTGCTACCGCCCGCACCCTGCTGCACTCGTGGCGGCTCGCCTTCGATGCGGCCTGGGCCGGCGGCTCCCGCATCGAGGTCGAGGCGCCCCCCGGAGCCGACTTCTGGGCCCCGGTACGCGCGCATCTGCCGGCCGGCCCGGCGGCGGCCCTCCTCGGGAACGTGGCGGGTGGGTCAGGAATAGGCGGTTTCGCGTAGCTCGCCGTAGACCCGGACCAGGTCGGGCAGCTGATAGTGCGCGTTCAGGCCGCTCGGATTGGGCAGGAGCCAGATGCCGGCGGGTCCCAGGGTCTCCGCCTGGCGGCCGACCTTCGCGCTGCGGCGCCCGAACCCGATCCGGTAGGCGGCCAGGCCGAGGAAGGCCACCCACCGGGGCGAGACCCGTTCGACGAGTTCGGTGAGCCGGGGCACGCCGGCGCGGACCTCGTCATCGCTGATCTCGTCGGCGCGCGCGGTGGAGCGGTGGACGAGATTGGTGATGCTGATGCCCCGGCGGGCCAGTTCGTCGGTCTCGCTGGGATGCAGCCGGCGTGGGGTGAAGCCGGCGAGGTGCAGCACCGGCCACAGCCGGTTGCTCGGCGTGCCGAAGTGAAAGCCGGTGGCCCCGGACTCGAGGGACGGATTGATCCCGCAGAGCAGCACGACGGTGGCCGGGGCGACCAGGTCCGGGACGGTGGTCCCGTAGGCCGCGAGCAGCTCGTCCCGGCTCGGCCGGCGTCGGGCGGGGGCGGCCGCGAATCGCGCGCCGGCTGCGTCAGACATGTCCTCGCGGGCCTCCGATGCCGGTATCGTGCTGTCCCGTACAGCGTGCCAGTAGGTGCAGCGTGCCAGTACGTGGGGCCGTGCTGCTGCCCGCCTGTGCCGCTCGTCGAGTGCATGCGCTTGTCGAGTGCCATAGTGCGCGCGGGGTCTGCGGGGGATTTCGCCGGACACCCCCGTTCGACACCTGACGCGGGCGTGGAGTACTGTTAAGCCCTGTGGTCGGAGTCCACGTGGCTCCGGCGTGCGTCCTGCACTTCGATGTGGCGCCGTGGTGCTCGCTAGGTTGACGTAAAGTCACTATTCGGGTATCCGTCGGCGACTGTCGAGCTCGATTCCGCGAAGCGGACGGGCGGGCTGGCGTGCCCCTCACCGGAACTGGATTACCGCATCGAGGTTCCGGTCGAATGGCGCGACACGCCCGACCGCGTGGGTCGGAGAAGCCGCTCGAGGACACTCCGGTGGGTCGGGTGCGGACCACAGCAGCAGGGAGGCCGGCGTACCGGTCTGGTTGCCCAAGGCAGTACGACGAGGCGTGACAGGAACGGGAGCGGCGTTGCCCACGATCCAGCAGCTGGTCCGCAAGGGCCGGCAGGACAAGGTCGAGAAGACCAAGACCCCGGCACTCAAGGGAAGCCCTCAGCGTCGTGGTGTGTGCACCCGCGTCTACACGACCACCCCGAAGAAGCCGAACTCGGCCCTGCGCAAGGTGGCCCGGGTCCGGTTGAACAGCGGGATCGAAGTCACCGCCTACATCCCCGGGGTCGGCCACAACCTGCAGGAGCACTCGATCGTCCTGGTTCGCGGTGGCCGAGTGAAGGATCTTCCGGGTGTCCGGTACAAGATCGTCCGAGGCGCTCTCGACACGCAGGGCGTCCGTAACCGTAAGCAGGCTCGTAGCCGCTACGGCGCGAAGAAGGAGAAGGGCTGATGCCGCGCAAGGGGCCTGCGCCCAAGCACGCCGTGGTGGTCGACCCGGTGTACGGGTCGCCGCTGGTGACCGCGCTGGTGAACAAGGTGCTGTTGAGCGGTAAGAAGTCGGTCGCGGAGCGCATCGTGTACGGCGCACTCGAGGGTGCGAAGAACAAGACCGGCAACGACCCGGTCGTCACGCTCAAGCGCGCGCTGGACAACGTCAAGCCGACGCTGGAGGTGCGTAGCCGCCGGGTGGGTGGTGCCACCTACCAGGTTCCGGTCGAGGTTCGCGCCGGCCGGAGCACCACCCTCGCGCTGCGCTGGATCGTCGGCTACTCCCGGGCTCGTCGCGAGAAGACGATGACCGAGCGGCTGATGAACGAGCTCATCGACGCGAGCAACGGCCTCGGCGCCAGCGTGAAGCGCCGGGAGGACACCCACAAGATGGCGGAGTCCAACAAGGCCTTCGCCCACTACCGCTGGTGATCCGAGATGCCATCTGACGTACATTCCTTGCTGGCCAGGACCCGCAATATCGGGATCATGGCCCACATCGACGCGGGCAAGACCACCACCACCGAGCGCATCCTCTTCTATACCGGTGTGAACTACAAGATCGGTGAGGTCCACGAGGGCGGCGCCACGATGGACTGGATGGAGCAGGAGCAGGAGCGGGGGATCACCATCACCTCCGCGGCCACCACCTGTATCTGGCGCGACCACACCATCAACATCATCGACACCCCCG
>NZ_CDWRCL010000023.1:0-29521 GCF_977927575.1 Frankia sp. CcCS3 | reverse complement strand
AACCGTCACCCACAGCAAGATCGCTAAAGCAGGTGGACGTCCCGGCCCGATCGGGACGTACTCCTGGGCCAAATGTTTACGGTGGTGTTCCGCCGGGTTGGGCCCATTTTTCAGGAAAAAACTAAATAAGGAAGGTTTGTGCATCCGGTGCAGGTCGGGTGCCCGCGGTGTTTGTACGGCCGGGTTCATGGAGACGAAGAGGAGGCAGACTCACGCTCTGGGGGTGCCCGGTGTTCCAAATTCTCTGGATCGTTCTGGCCGGTCTGGTGATCGGTCTTCTGGCCCGTCTGATCGTCCGGGGTCGGCAGAACATCCCACTCTGGCTGACGGTCGGGTTCGGCATCATCGGCGCGCTGGTGGGTAACGTGATCGCGAGCGCGCTCGGCGTGCGCCACACCGGCGGCTTCGACTGGATCCGGCACATCCTGCAGGTTGGTGTCGCGGTCGCGCTGGTCGCGATCGTCTCCCCGATGTGGGCGGCGCGTCGTGGGCAGAGCACCGGCACCCGGCGCACCGCGGGCCGACCCTAGCCCGGTGTGCACACCGGGCGGTGATGCGGGGAAGCGGCCGGTCAGCGGCCGCGGCTCACCCAGTCGTCGTAGTCGACACCCTCCTCACCGATGGTCGTGTCGTCGCCGTGACCGGTGTGCACGACGGTGTGCGCGGGCAGGGTGAGCAGCCTGGTACGGATCGAGGCCAGGATGGTCGGGAAGTCGGAGTAGGACCGCCCGGTCGCCCCGGGACCCCCGCGGAAGAGTGTGTCGCCGCTGAACAGGACCGGGTCGCCGTTGATCTTCCCGAACAGGCAGATCCCGCCGGGAGAGTGGCCCGGGGTGTGCAGGACGCGCAGCGCGCCACCTTCGGGCAGACCGATGAGCTGTCCGTCCGCGAGCGCACGGTCGGGCGCCCGGTGCGGATAGATCGCCTTCCACAGCACCACGTCGGCGGGGTGCAGCGCGATGGGCGCCCGGACCAGGTCCGCGAGCTCCGCCGCCGCATTGATGTGGTCGTTATGACCGTGCGTAGCGATGATCGATGTGACCACGCGGGTGCCGATGGCCGCCGCGATTACCGACGGGTCGTGCGCGGCGTCGATGACCAGTACCTCGTCGTCGTTTCCCACGAGCCAGACGTTGTTGTCGACCGCGAACGACTGACCGTCGAGCGTGAAGTCGCCGCGCGTGATCACCCGATCCACCCGAAGCCCGGTATTGACGATCATTGCGTCCCCTCCTCGACCCGATCGGTCTGCCCGCTGCCCGCTGCGCGTGTCGCGGGTGCCGTCGGACGGCGGTGCACCCGGTGGGGTCGACCGTATCCGGCGGTTCCCGGCTCCGGGTGGGCCCGCCGGCGACGAACCTCGCCAGTAAACAAAGGTTCAGTGAACGATGGTTCAGTAGACGGCGGCCCGGTGAACGACGACTCAGAGGATGACGACGCTGCGCAACACGTCGCCGCGCTGCATCCGGGTGAACGCCTCCTCGACGTCGCCGATCCCGATGGTCTCGGTGACGAAGGCATCGAGGTCTAGCCGGCCCCGGCGATAGAGGTCGATGAGGATCGGGAAGTCGCGGCTCGGCAGGCTGTCGCCGTACCAGGACGACGACAGGTGACCGCCGCGGCCGAGGACCTCGGCGAGCGGCAGCTCCACGGTCATCGCCGGGTCGGGTACACCCACCAGGACCAGCCGTCCCGCCAGGTCGCGGGCGTCGAAGGCCTGGCGGTAGGTCTCTGGGCGGCCCACCGCCTCAATGACCACATCGGCGCCGAAGCCGTCGGTGAGCGCCCGGATGGCCGCCACCGGATCGCCTGCCGTGGCATTCACGACATCGGTGGCACCGAAGTGTCGGGCCCAGGTGAGCTTCCGGTCGTCGACATCGACCGCGATGATCTTCCGTGCTCCCGCGATCGAGGCGCCGGCGATCGCCGCGTCGCCGACCCCGCCGCAGCCGATCACTGCCACCGTCTCACCCCGGGTGACCCTGCCGGTGTTCACGGCGGCACCGAAACCGGCCATCACCCCGCAGCCGATCAGCCCGGCCGCCTCTGGCCGGGCTGCGGGGTCCACCAGCACGCACTGGCCCGCGGCGACCAGGGTCAGCGGCGTGAACGCACCGATGCCCAGCGCCGGCGCCAGCGGCGTCCCGTCCGCCAGGGTCATCGAATTTCGCGCGTTGCGGGAGTCGAAGCAATACCAGGCCATGCCGCGCCGACAGGCCCGGCAGGTTCCGCAGGGGGCCCGCCAGGCCAGCACCACGTAGTCACCGGGGGCCAGACCCACCACGCCCTCGCCCACCGATTCGACGGTGCCGGCCGCCTCGTGCCCCAACAGGAACGGATAGTCGTCGTTGATCGCGCCCTCGCGGTAGTGCAGGTCGGTATGGCATACGCCGCAGGCGCGCACCCGTACCCGTGCCTCGCCCGGACCCGGATCTGGAACAACGATCTGCTCCAGCGAGACCGCGGCGCCCTTCTCCCGGGCCACCACCGCTTCCACCGTCTGCGCGCTCATCCCGGATCCCTTCTCCTCGAGTCTCCTCGAGCACTGGTCGGAGAGATGAATCCCTCGTCGAACCGGAGCGGTCACCCCGATGTCTGACTTTCCTACCTCCGTTGGTGGGCTCCGTCCAACACAGGTGGGGTCCGTCCAACGTGGTCACGCCGCTCATGGCGCGACACGCCGCTTTACGGCCACCCGGCGCCACCGAGAACGGGTCGGTGTCGGTACGCTCGTACCGGTCCGTTTCTGCTCTTTGTAGAAGGAGCAACCCCTCAGTGGTCCGTTTCACCGACACGTCGTCCGTCGCCTCACCGACCCGCCGCTTCTACGGGGAGGTGACGGTCGGTGATCCCCGCCTGTCCGAGGACGGGCGGCTCGAGGCCGGCGGTGAGAGTGTCGATGCCGGGGTGGGCGAGCCCGGGCCCACCGGGCGGCCGCTGCCGTCGTTTCCCGTCCCGCCCCCGCTGGCGTCGCACGGTCCCGCCTGGATCGTCGCGATGTGCAACCAGAAGGGCGGGGTCGGCAAGACCACCAGCACGATCAACCTGGGTGCCGCGCTCGCGGAGTACGGCCGGCGGGTACTCCTCGTCGACTTCGATCCTCAGGGTGCGCTGTCGGTCGGGCTCGGCGTCAACCCGATGCAGTTCGACCTGACGGTGCACGACCTCCTGCTGGGCGGGGACGCCGACGTCCGCGAGGTGATCGTCGAGACCCAGGTCGACGGGCTCGACCTGCTGCCGAGCAACATCGACCTGTCCGCCGCGGAGGTGCTGCTGGTCACCGAGGTCGGCCGCGAGCACAGCCTCGCCCGCGCGCTGGCGCCGATCCTCGACGAGTACGACGTCATCCTCGTCGACTGCCAGCCCTCGCTCGGCCTGCTGACCGTGAACGCGCTGACGGCGGCGGACGCCGTCATCGTCCCGCTGGAATGCGAGTACTTCGCGCTGCGGGGAGTGGCGCTGCTGTTGCAGACTATTGACAAGGTGCGCGAGCGGCTCAACTCACGCCTGGAGCTCGCCGGTATTCTGGCGACCATGTACGACGCCCGCACCCTGCATGCCCGGGAGGTGCTGGCCCGGGTCGTCGAACGGTTCCCGGACGAGGTGTTCCACACTGTGATCAACAGGACGGTTCGGTTCCCGGAGACCACGGTGGCCGGCGAGCCGATCACCACCTACGCCCCGACGTCGGTGGGGGCTGCTGGCTACCGGCGACTCGCCCGGGAACTGATGGTCCGGCACGACACGCCGCCGGCCGTCGGCTGAACCGAGACAACGGGGCGATCGGGGCGAAAAGGTAGCGACGTGCTGTTCCACCTTGCCGAACCCGCGGCGCTTCTCGGGATCCTCCTCGCCTTCCTCATCGGGATCTTCGCCCACGACGCCGCCCAGGTGCTCGTGGCCCGGCTAGTCCGTGACCCGACCCCGATGCGCTCGGGGCGGCTGACGACGGGCCTGAAGGGCCGGCTCAGCCCGTTCAGCGGAGTCGCTGTCTTCGTCGTCGGCTACGGCTGGGCCGAGTCGGTGCCCATGAACGACGTGTGGCGGCGGCGCCGGTTCCACGTGGCCGCCGCCGTCCTGGCCGGACCGCTGGCGTATCTCCTGCTCGCCCTGGCAACCCTGGCGGTGTTCCAGCCGCTCGGCGAGCCGGGGCTGGTGCGGCTCGGTGACCGCGTCACCGAGGTGACGGTGCCGAACAGCTTCGGTGCCGAGCTCGCGTTGTGGATGGCCGTCACGTTCGGGTCGATGTTCATCGTCAGCCTGATCCCGGTCCCCCCGACAGACGCCGGGCGGCTGCTGTTCCTGCTCGGCCCGACCACGGCCGGCTGGCGCAAAGCCCGGTACCAGTTAGCCGAGCGCAACATCGGGTTGGGCATCCTGCTGGCGTTGTTGCTGCTGCCGGTGCTGTTCGTCGGATTCCCCTCGGTCATCGGCCAGCTCATCGGCCCGTTGCTGCGGGGACTCGCCTCGCTGATAGGCCTCAACCTGGGGTGATGATGATCACGCCGACGCCGCCGGGGCGTAGCGTGGCGCCATGACCCGGTCTCGAGCTGCTCCGGCCGACCAGGCCGACCAGGCCGACGGGATGGCCGCCCCGCGTACCGGCGTGCCGACGGGTCGTGGTGGGCGCACGGAGACCTTCGTCGTCGAACTCGACAACTTCACCGGCCCCTTCGACCTGCTGCTCTCGCTCATCGCCAAGCATCGCCTCGACGTGACCGAGGTCGCGCTCTCCCAGGTCACCGACGAGTTTGTCGCGCACATCCGGCGGCTGGGGGACCAGTTCGACCTCGGCCAGGCCACCGAGTTCCTGGTGATCGCGGCGACCCTGCTCGACCTGAAGGCGGCCCGGCTGCTGCCGGGTGCCCTGTCCGAGGACGAGTCGGCGGACCTGGCCCTGCTGGAGGCCCGCGACCTGCTTTTCGCCCGGCTACTGCAGTACAAGGCGTACAAGGAGGCTGCGGCGCTCTTCGCCGGCCTCATGGCCCTGGAGGCGCGCCATACCCCCCGGGCGGTACCCCTGGAGCCCCGTTACGCCGCCGCGCTGCCGGAGGTCCAGATTGGCATCGGCCCGACGGAGCTCGCGGCGCTCGCGGCCCGGCTGCGTGAGCCGCCGCTGCCGCCGCTGGTCGCGACCGATCACGTGCACCTGCCCCGGATCAGCGTGCGGGAGCATATGCTCGCCGTCATCGCGATGCTGCGCGAGGTGGGCACCGCGACCTTCGGGATGCTGTGCGTCGGCTGCCGGCAGACCATCGAGGTGGTGGCCCGGTTCCTGGCGCTGCTGGAGCTCTTCCGCGAGGGCCGGATCTCCTTCGACCAGCAGGTCCCGCTCGGTGAGCTGACGGTGCGCTGGATCGCCCTGGATCCGGCGGTCGAGGCCGACGCCCCGCCGATCGGCCACGGGCTGTTCGGATCTGATCGGTACGGTGGGGACGCGGAGGAGGAGTCGCGGGAGGTGGCGTCGTGACTGGGACTGCCGGGACTGCCGGGACTGCCGGGGAGGCCCGGCCGCCGCTGGGTGCGTTGCTTGAGGCGGTCCTCATGGTCGCGGAGAAGCCGGTCGGCGTCGCGGAGCTCGCGACCGGCCTCGGCGCCCCGGCGCTGGAGGTCGAGCGGCTGCTCGCGCAGCTCGCCGAGCAGTATGCCCGCGACGGCTGCGGCTTCCGGCTGCGGCACACCGGTGGCGGCTGGCGCTTCTACACTGCGGACGAGTGCGCCCCCTGGGTCGAGCGATTCGTGCTCGCCGGCCAGTCGGCCCGGCTGTCGCAGGCTGCGCTGGAGACCATGGCCGTCGTCGCCTACCAGCAGCCGGTGAGCCGGGGGCGGATCTCGGCGGTGCGGGGTGTCTCCGCCGACGGAGTCATCCGCACCCTCACCGCCCGCGGCCTGGTCGAGGAGGTAGGGCACGATCCGGAGACCGGCGCGATCCTCTACGGCACCACCGACTACTTTCTCGAACGGATGGGGCTGCGCGGGCTCGACGAACTGCCGCCGCTCGCCCCCCTGCTGCCCGGTCTCGATGAGATTGATGACATTGTTACGTCATGAGCACCAGGTTCCCGTCATGAGTACCGGTGACCGCCCGGACGAGCCCCAGGACCAGGGCATCCGGCTGCAGAAGGTGCTGGCCGCCGCCGGGGTGGGCTCCCGCCGGCACAGCGAGGAGTTGATCGCTGCCGGTCGGGTCCGGGTGGATGGCACCGTGGTGCGCGAGCAGGGCCGCCGGGTCGATCCCGAAACCGCCCTCATCGAGGTCGACGGTGAGCGGATCGTCACCAGGGCGGGCCTGGTCCACTTGGCGTTGAACAAGCCGCGCGGGGTGCTCTCGGCGATGTCGGACGACCGGGGCCGGCCGACGATCGCGGATCTGCTCATGGAGTTCGGCGGCGGGCTGTTCCACGTCGGCCGGCTCGACGCCGACAGCGAGGGGCTGCTGCTCGTCACCAACGACGGGGAGCTCGCGCACCGGCTCACCCATCCCTCGTTCGCCGTCCCCAAGACCTACCTCGTCGAGGTGTCCGGTCCGCTGCGCCGCGACGTCCTGCGCCAGCTGCGCGCGGAGGTCGAACTCGACGACGGCCCGGTGCGCGCGGACTCGGCGCGCGTCGTCGACAACGCGAACGGACGGGTGATGGTCGAGGTCGTTGTGCACGAAGGGCGCAAGCACGTCGTCCGCCGGATGATGGACGCCGTCGGCCACCCGGTGCATCGGCTGGTGCGCACCCGGTTCGGGGCGGTGTCGCTGGGAACCCTGCGCGCTGGGCGGGCCCGTCACCTCACCCGTCACGAGATCGGCACCCTGTATCACGGCGTCGGTCTCGAGGCTTTAGGCTCAAGGCCATGGTCGGGTCGGGATGGGATGTCGCATGCCTTCCGCGCCTGCGCCGGGTCGGGGTCGTCGGCACGGGCCTGATCGGGACCAGTATCGGTCTCGCGCTGTCGGCAAGGGGCATCGAGGTCCTGCTCCGCGACGTGGACGAGGCACAGGTTGCGCTTGCCGAGAAGATGGGGGCCGGGCGGCCGTGGGCGGGGGAGCGGGTCGATCATGCGGTCGTCGCCACCCCGCTGCCGAGTGTCGCGGCCCAGGTACGCGCCCTGGCCCGCTCCGGCCTCGCGGACACGATCAGCGACGCCGGCAGCGTCAAGGTCCGACCGTTGGTCGAGGGAGTCCAGCTCGGCTGCGACCTCACGACGTGGTGCCCAGCCCACCCCATCGCCGGCCGGGAACGGCACGGGGCCGTCTCCGCCCGGGCGGACCTGTTCGCCGAGCGGGTCTGGGCGGTCTGTCCCGTCCCGCACACCGGGTCGGCCGCGGTGCACGCCACGGTGGCGCTGGCGTTCGCCTGCGGGGCCACGCCGGTGCGGACCACCCCGCAGCGTCACGACGCGGCGATGGCGTCGGTCTCCCACGTGCCCCAGATCGTCGCGAGCGCGCTCGCGGGGGTGCTCGTCGGGCTGCCGGAACGGGACGTGCCCTTCGTCGGGCAGGGGTTCCGCGACACCACCCGGCTCGCCGACAGCGACGCCGAGCTGTGGTCGGGGATCATCGAGGGTAACCGCGGCCCGATCGCCGAGCGGGTACGTTCCCTCGGCGCCCAGCTCACCGCGCTCGCCGGCGTCCTCGACACCGGTTCCGGTGACGAGGTCACCGCCGCGGTCTCCCGGCTCATGCGGTGCGGCCAGGCCGGCCGTGCGCTGCTTCCGCGCAAGCCCGGCGCCCCGGCGCAGTCCTGGGGCTGGGTGGGGGTCGTGCTCGATGACCGACCTGGCCAGCTCGCCGCGCTCGTCGGCTTCATCAGCCAGTGGCAGATCAACATCGAGGATGTCGGGCCCTTCGAGCACAGCCTCGACGCACCCGCCGGCATCGTCGAGCTCGCGGTGGACCCGACGGCCGCGGACGAGCTCGTCGACCGATTGACGCTCAACGGCTGGACGGCATACCGGCGATCCTGATGCCGTACCGAGTAGCCTGATCCGGGTTGCACATGTCGGCATCCGCGGGGGCGCGATCCGACAACATTTATTATGTGACCGGGACGGAGGAATCGGGTGAAGCCCGACCACGGGTCTGCGCTGTCGGCAGGAAGCATGGTCACCGACAGCCGGGAGGGAACGTCTGCGCCGCTCGGGTCCGAGGGAGATGGTCCCGCGGTCCACGAAGGCGGGGCCGAGGGTCTGATCGTGGCGGTCGACGGTCCCGGAGGGTCGGGGAAGAGCACCGTGGCCCGCGAGATCGCCCGCCGTCTCGGCCTGCGGTACCTCGACACCGGGGCGATGTACCGCGCAGTCACCCAGCTCGCGCTGGAACGGCGGATCGACATCGAGGACCCGGCGGCGGTCGCGGAGCTGGCCGAGCGGGCGGTGATCTCGGTCGGTACGGACCCGGACGAGCCCTCGATCGCCATCGACGGTGTCGGGGTGGACGCCCAGATCCGCACCCGCGCGGTGACCAACGCGGTCAGTGCGATCGCGGCGGTGCCGGCGGTGCGGGCGTTGCTCGTCACTCAACAGCGTCAGGTGATCGCCGCCGCGTTGCCGGCCGGCGGCATCGTCGTGGAGGGTCGCGACATCGGCTCGGTCGTGGCGCCGGGCGCCCAGATCAAGGTCTTCCTCACCGCCTCGACCGAGGTCCGTGCGCTGCGTCGCTCCCGCCAGCTCGGGGAGAAGGGCGTTGACGACGTCGCCCGGACCCTCGCCGAACTCGACCGGCGCGACGCGCTCGACAGCAACCGGGCGGCGGACCCGCTGGCCATCCCGCCCGACGCGATGGTTCTGGACTCGACGGCCCGGTCGGTGCCCGAAGTCGTCGACGAGGTGCTTCGGCGTTGCGAGCAGCTGCCGAACCGGACGAGATGACCACGTCGAACCCCCGCGCTGAGGCTCCCCGCGCTGAGGCCGCTCGGCCGGGCGACGGTGCCGGCGAACGTGCCGCGGAGGCGGCCGGGCGGGCCGCCCGGGTCGCGCGTGGACCGGTCCACCGGGGTGCCGCGTCACCGGTCTACAACGACCTCCCGCACCGCGTCCTCAAGCCCGGGGTCCGCTGGTTCCTCAACCGGGTGGTCATGCAGATCAGCCTGGAGGGGCTCGAGAACGTCCCCTTCGACGAACCGTTGATCTTCGCTGGGAACCACAGCAGTTGGCTGGATGGCCCGTTGGTGGTGATCGAGTCCCCGCGGACCGTGCGCTGCCTGAGCAAGATCGAGATGTACCGGGGGGTGCTCGGCCGGGCGTTGCTGTTCAGCGGTCAGATTCCGATCGATCGTGATCGGGCCGACCGGGAGGCCCTGCACACCGCACTGGACGAGCTCTCCCGCGGCGGGGCGATCGGGTTGTTCCCCGAGGGCACCCGGGGCAGCGGGGAGATGGCGGCGGTCCAGCACGGTATCGCCTACCTCGCGGTGCACGGCCGCTGCCGCGTCCTACCGGTGGCCTGCATCAACACCGGTGCCGCCCTGCCCCGGGGGGCGCGCTGGCCGCGCCGGTCGGTGCCGATCCGGGTAGTCTTCGGTGCGCCGTTCGCGGTGGAGGTGCCGGCGAACCCACGTTCGCGCAAGGCGCTGGCCGCCGTCGCGGAGGACATCCGGGTGCGCCTGCTCGACCATCTGGCGACCGTCCGGGCCGGAAAGGCCTGCGGTGAGGCCTGCGGTGAGGCCGGCGGGACCGGCGGGGCCGACCGGGCCGGCTCCGGGTAACCTGAGCAAGATCGCTGCTCGCTCCGGACGGGCGGGTGAGAGCCCCCGGCGATCCGACCACGCTCGAGTGCCCGGCGCCGAGCCCGGGAATCACAGGCGATCCCGTCCCACGATGACAGTTGGCAGTGACAGTGATGAGCGGACAAGACCTATCAACGGACCTCGGCGCGGCCGGGTTCGACCGGTTCGCCAACGGTGGCCTCGGCGATGACGTCGGTGGCTTCGGCGATGACGTCGGTGGCCCCGACGGGTTCGTCGGCGAGCTCGACGGCGAGTTCGCGAGCCCCGGGGCCGGTCAACCGGTGGTGGCCGTTGTGGGGCGACCCAACGTGGGCAAGTCGACGTTGGTCAACCGCATCCTCGGCCGGCGCGCCGCGGTCGTCGAGGACGTCCCCGGGGTGACCCGTGATCGCGTCGCCTACGACGCGGTCTGGAGCGGGCGGCGGTTCACCCTCGTCGACACCGGCGGCTGGGAACCCGACGCGACGGGGCTGGCCGCCCAGGTCTCCGAGCAGGCCCGCGCGGCGCTCGACACCGCCGATGCGGTGCTGTTCATCGTGGACGTCGTCACCGGCGCCACCGACGCCGACGAGGCGGTCGCCCGGGTGCTGCACCGCTGCGGGCTGCCAGTGATCCTGGTGGCGAACAAGGTCGACGACGTACGATTCGAGGCTGATGCGGCGGCGCTGTGGAGCCTCGGGCTCGGCGAGCCGCACCCGGTCTCGGCCCTGCACGGCCGGGGCAGCGGAGACCTGCTCGACGCCGTGCTCGCCGCGTTGCCCGAGGCGCCGCGCGAGATCCTCACCGAGTCCGACGGCCCCCGGCGGGTCGCACTGATCGGCCGGCCCAACGTCGGCAAGTCGCGTCTGCTGAACAAGCTCGCCGGCAGCCGGCGGTCGTTGGTGCACGACGTCGCCGGCACCACCCGGGACCCGGTCGACGAGCTGGTGACGGTCGGCGGCGAGGAGTGGATGTTCATCGACACCGCCGGGCTGCGCCGTCGCGTCCGGGAGGCCTCCGGCGCCGAGTACTATTCGTCGCTGCGCACCGCCTCGGCCCTGGAAGCCGCCGAGGTCGCCATCGTCCTGCTCGCCGCGGACGAGCCGGTGACCGAGCAGGACCAGCGGGTCATCTCGATGGTCGTCGACGCGGGACGGGCCCTCGTCCTCGCCTTCAACAAGTGGGACTTGGTGGACACCGACCGCCGGCTCACCCTGGAACGGGAGATCGTCCGCGACCTCGGCCGGGTCGCGTGGGCGCCGCGGGTGAACGTCTCAGCCCGTACCGGGCGTGCGACCGACCGGCTCGCCCCCGCGCTGCGCACCGCGCTGGAATCCTGGGGTACCCGGATCCCGACCGGCCGGCTGAACACCTGGCTGGGTGAGGTCGTCGCTGCGACCCCGCCGCCAGCGCGTGGAGGGCGGGTTCCGAAGGTTCTGTTCGCGACCCAGGCCGGAGTGCGCCCGCCGCGGTTCGTGGTGTTCACGACGGGTTTTCTGGAGTCGTCCTACCGCCGGTTCCTGGAACGCCGGCTCCGGGAGGACTTCGGCTTCGCCGGTTCGCCCATCTCGATCTCGGTGCGGGTGCGTGAACGCGGCGACCGCAGGGGCGGCGGCTGACGGTTGGACCGGGTTCCGGCCGCCAGCCGGGCGGGTTTTCCGGACCGGCCGGACGGCGGCTTACGACGAAAAAACCCGTTGAGCAGGCTCACAAGCCTGACCAACGGGTTTTACCACCTCTGTCGGGACGACAGGATTTGAACCTGCGACCCCCAGACCCCCAGTCTGGTGCGCTACCAAGCTGCGCCACGTCCCGTACGGCAGCAACGTTACCGTACCGGCGACCACTACGGTGACCGGGGGTCGCGTCGTCAACGGCGCGACCCCCGGCCCTCGTGCGTGGGCTCCGCGTGGGACCAGGCCGAGGCCGTCACCCACGAGGTGTCTGTACGCCGCATGGCCGCCGAACAGCAGGGTCAGCTCGCGCCCTGGGCACGCCGTCGGGCAACCCCGGCGCCGATCAGCAGGGCGCCTACTGCCGCACCGGCCAGCGGGAGCAGGGGTGAGGACCCGGGGTCGGCCATCCCGCCGCCACCTGCGGCGACACCGGCCCCCGGCCCGCCCCCCGGCCCGCCCCCCGGCCCGCCCCCCGGCCCGACTCCGGCACCGACGCCACCGACGCCACCGACGACGCAGTCGCGCTTCTTGTCGTCCCAGCGGAACCAGTTGTCCTTGCCGTCCTTGCCGTCCCGATCGTCCTTGCCGTCCAGGCCGTCCAGGCCGTTCCTGCCGTCCCGATCGTCCTTGCCGTCCAGGCCGTTCCTGCCGTCCAGGCCGTCGTCGATCCGATCGGCCCGGACCTGCTTGTCGCCGTCGATCTTGTCATCGCGGTCGCGGTCCTTGTCGTCCCGATCGTCCTTGTCGCCGAAGATGCCCCACCCGTCCTTCTTGTCGTCGCACCGGTGGTTGTCCTTGTCGTCGAGGGCGTGGGCAGCAGCCAGGCCGGGCCCGAAGGTGAGGGTGACGCTCGCCGCGCTGGATATCGCGAGAACGGCGGCGCTCCGACCCATACCTTTCTTCATCTGGTCCCCTCTCTCACGTACGGTGATCGATTAATTACTGCGAGTGATACCCTAGCGACTGAGCGTGGGGGTGCGGGTCAACCGCCCGGGCGTGGTGCGGCCGGATCGACCTCCTCGCGGCGGCGATCGGGTCGCTTCTTCGGTCTAGTTCGTCCAGTTTTCGGTGATCTCGGAATCATTGAGACCAGTGCACCTCGCTCACAAGCATGCCGCTCACGGAAAGTATCTCTACCGATTGATAGAGTCACTATCAGTGGCCTTGTGGTGCGGGCGCGTGACGGTTCGGAGCCGCGAGCGGTGCGCTGGACGATCCACCTCGGGAGCGATCCGCACGGGCATGTAGACGATCGACGGGCGGGATGGCGGGAGGAGCTGTGAAAGGTGGGACGGGCAGCGGTAACCAGCGGCCCGCGAACGGCGCACCGACGGCCTTCTCCGTCCGCGCACCCGCCGCGGGCAGGCGCCTCCTGCTTTGGCGGTGGCTTCTCCTCGTCGGGGCGGTCCTTGTCCTCGGCAGCGGTTTCCGGCTGGCGGAACCGGCGTTCGACGCCGTCCGCGGCGGTTCCGGGGCGGACACGACGGCCGGCATCGCCGACGTCCCGCTGCCGCCCACCCCCGTGCCGACGACCGGCCGGTTCGGGCTACCTCCCGCCGTCCCCGAGCAGCCGGTGGTGGTCGTTAACAATCCGTCCCGGCTGCGCATCCCCCAGATCAGGGTGGACGCTCCGATCATTCATCTGGGTCTGAACCCGGATGGCACGCTCGGGGTGCCCAAGGCATGGGGGGATGTCGGCTGGTATGACCGTGGTCCGGCGCCTGGCGGCATCGGCCCTGCCGTGCTCGTCGGCCACTACGATTCCACCACCGGCCCGGCGGTCTTCTACCGGCTGCACGAGCTCGTGCCCGGCGACCGTGTCGAGGTCGCCTCGCCGACCGGCGTGTCCACGACGTTTGTCGTCGATCGCGCGGAGAACGTGGTGAAGTCGAGGTTCCCGGCGAACCGGGTCTACGGACCGGTACTCCGCCCTGAACTGCGCCTGATCACCTGCGGGGGCGCCTTCGATCGGAAGGCCGGGCACTATCTCAACAACCTGGTGGTGTACGCGCACGCCGAATCCTCGGCAGGAGCCGCGCCCGTCGTGCCGGCCCGGTCTGCGGCGAGCATGCTTCCGCCGAATCCGCCGCGAGTGCCCGTACCCGCGCACTCGTCGCCTGGGCTGCCGTCGCCTGCGCACTCGTCGCCTGCGCACTCGTCGCCTGGGCACGCGTCGCCTGGGCTGCCGAGGCCGGCGCAGATTTCGTCAGGCCAGCCGGCACGGCCGCAGCCGGCGCAGGTCGGTTCTGTCCCGGGTGTGAACCCGCAGCCCGCACCCTGACGACCCGGCCCGTTCCGCTGCCGGATCGCCGACGAGACAGCCGGAGAGATCTACGACACGTCGATGCTTGGGGGCGTCGTGACGACCTGACCGAGGTGGCGTGACCGAGCCGCCGACAGGCACCCGGCGTGACGGCATCCGTACTTCTTGCTGAGAGGCGGCGACCTTCTGGTGCCGTGTTCAAGTGTTGGGGTGGGGGTGATTGCGGGTCGCCCGGGCATGTCCACTATCGTCATCAACGGCACTTCTGTTCTACCGATCCCTAGGTGTCCAGATTATGAAGTGTCTGTTACGTGTCATACAGATATACCTATTTTGATAGAGATACCCGTCGAACCGATGTGCCTGGCCCTGCCCCCGGTTCGGCGGCCCCTCCGAGTATGTCGGGGCAGGTGCGGGGAGCCGTAGTTCCGGGTGTGGCCGGCGGATCCGGCCGCGTTCCGGCGGTGACGGCACTGACCGGGTCGTTGGTCGCCGGGCTGACCAGCCCGAACCCGACAGCTCCCTCGTAGGCGCACGGGAAGGACACGTCTTGCCCCGTCGTGGTATGGCCTGGCTTCCGGAGGACTGGGACCAGTTCGTCCGGAATCGTCAGCGCCCGTCGGCGCCCCACGGCTCCTCAGGCTCCGGCGCGGCTCGCCGCCGTACCACTCCTCCTCCGCGACGCGCGGTCACCATCGCCGCGTTCACCACCGGGACGATCGCGGCCTCGACCGCCGCCTTCGCGGCCACCGTCCCCGGGGGCACCGACGGAACCTCGTCGCTGGAGTCGAACTCCCTCACCCAGGAAGCCGCGCTCGTCCCGGGACACCACGCCACCGGCCACGATGCGGCCTCGGCCCGCAGGCTCGCCCCGTTGGCCACCGCCATCGCGGACCACGACCCCGTCTTCACCAGCGTCTCGATCGCCGCGGACAAGACCTCGGTCGCGCCCAACACCCCGGTGGTGCTCACGGTGCGGGCGTTGGAATCGGACAGCGGCACCCCGCTCGCGAACCAGGACGTCCGTATCGTCGTGGTGAACGGTCCCCAGTGGCAGACCTCCACGAGGTTGCGGACCGGCGCGAACGGTACCGCGCAGATCACCGCGCGCCTGCTCTCCACGACGACGATCACCGCGGTCTTCGACGGATCGAACGCCCTGCGTCCCTCCCTGGCCAGCGCCGCCACGGTGACGATCGCGAGTCCGACGAGTCCGACGGGTCCGGGACGGTCGGGTTCCGTGATCGACCAGGCGATTCCGAAGGTCATCCCGGGTAGTTCGATCGGGGAGAAGGCCGTCTACCTCGCGTCACTGCACAAGGGCAAGCCGTATGTCTGGGGCGCGGAGGGCCCGTACTCGTTCGACTGCTCCGGCCTCGCCCAGTACGTCTTCAAGCAGCTCGGCCGCTCGCTGCCGCGCATGGCGCAGGGGCAGTACAACGTCTCCGCCAAGGTGCCCCAGTCGGGCAAACAGCCCGGCGACTTGATCTTCTACGGTACTCCTGGGAATATCTACCACGTCGGCATCTATGCAGGGAACGGGTATATGTGGGCCGCCCCGCAGACCGGCGGTGTCGTGTCGCTGCGGCCCATCTACAGCTCCACCTACAAAGTCGGCCGCATCCTCTGAGCCCGGTCCCATCTGACCCGGTCCGAACGCCGGGGTACCCCGCCGGCGGATCCCTCTCCGCTCCCCGTGCCCCACGATCCGCTAGCGTCAGCGATGTCCGGCCCGTCGGCGGGGCGTTGCGACCTCTACCGGGCTCGGACGTCCTGACCGGCGCCGAACCCGTCGGTGGGACCTGCGGGAGCGCCGGGTGTGGTGAGCGGCCGTCCACCGCCGTCGCGGCGCGTCGCGCCGCCCAACCGGTGGAGGAGGGACGCCGCATGACCATGCCCGCCGCCTCGGACCGGATCTGGACGGTTCCGAACGCGCTGTCCGCCCTGCGGCTGCTCGGCGTGCCGGTCTTCCTCTGGCTGGTGCTGGGCCCGAAGGCGGACGGTGCGGCGCTCGGCGTTCTCGCGTTCGCCGGAATCAGCGACTACCTGGACGGCAAGCTCGCGCGAGTGCTGAACCAGACGAGTCGCCTCGGCGTCCTGCTGGATCCCCTCGCCGACCGGTTCTACATCCTCGCCACCATCGTCGCTCTGACCCTCCGCGGGATCGTGCCGGTCTGGTTCGCGGTTCTGCTCCTCGCCCGCGACGTGGCGCTGCTGGCGCTGCCGCCGTTGCTGCGCCGGATCGGGGTCGGCGTCACGCTGCCCGTGCACTACCTGGGCAAGGCGGCGACGTTCAACCTGCTGTATGCCTTCCCTCTCCTGCTGTTGTCCGCCGGGGATTCCTGGCCGGCCACCGCGGCACGCCCGGTCGGATGGGCGTTCGCGATCTGGGGTACTGCCCTGTACTGGTGGTCTGGTCTTCTGTACTTCGTCCAGGCCGGCCAGCTCGTCCGGCGCTTCCGGGCGGATGCCCGGACCGGCGCAAGTGGGAGGTGACCGCTGAGAGCCGTCGTCATGGCCGGTGGCGAGGGCACCCGGCTGCGCCCGTTGACCGCGAACCTGCCCAAACCACTGCTCCCCGTCGTCAACCGGCCGATCATGGAGCATGTGCTGCGCCTGCTCAAACGGCACGGCTTCGACGAGACGGTGGTGACCGTCCAGTTTCTGGCCTCGATGATCCGGACGTACTTCGGTTCCGGTGACGAGCTCGGGATGCACCTGTCGTACGCCACCGAGACGACCTCGCTGGGCACCGCCGGCAGCGTGAAGAACGCCGAGGACGCCCTGCGGGACGAGGCGTTCCTGGTCATCAGCGGGGACGCGCTGACCGACATCGACCTCACCGACTTGGTCGCCTTCCACCGGCGTCAGGGCGCGCTCGTCACCGTCGCGCTGAAATCCGTCCCCGATCCGCTCGAGTTCGGCATCGTCATCACCGGCGAGGACGGACGGATCCAGCGATTCCTGGAGAAGTCGACCTGGGGGCAGGTGTTCTCCGACACCGTCAACACCGGTATCTACGTGATGGAGCCCGAGGTGCTTGCCCAGGTGCCGCCCGGCGAGGCGGTGGACTAGTCTGGCGACATCTTCCCCCGGCTGGTCGAGGCGGGTGCCCCGGTGTACGGCTATGTGGCGTCCGGGTACTGGGAGGACGTCGGCACCATCGCGAGCTTCCAACGGGCTCAGGCCGATGTGCTCAACCGCCAGGTCGACGTGGAGATCGGCGGTTTCGAGGTGTCCCCCGGGGTGTGGATCGGTGAGGACGCCGAGGTCCACCCGGAGGCGATCCTCAAGGGGCCGCTCGTGGTCGGCGACTACAGCAAGGTGGAGGCCGGCGCCGAGCTGCGGGAGTTTTCCGTGCTGGGCAGCAACGTGCTGGTGAAGAGCGGCGCGTTCCTGCACCGGGCGATCGTCCAGGACAACGCGCTCATCGGCCCGCAGACGAACCTGCGCGGCTGCGTTATCGGCAAGAGCACCGACGTGCTGCGGGCGGCCAGGATCGAGGAGGGCGCCGTCGTCGGAGACGAGTGCGTCGTCCGCGAGGAGGCGTTCATCTCCCATGACGTGAAGGTGTATCCGTTCAAGACGATCGAGGCCGGCGCGGTCGTCAACACGTCCGTCATCTGGGAGTCCCGCGGCCAGCGGACCCTGTTCGGGCCGCGCGGGGTGTCCGGCCTGGTGAACGCGGAGATTACCCCGGAGCTGGTGGTGCGCCTCGCCGGTGCCTACGCCACGACCCTGAAAAAGGGAGCCACCGTCACCACCGCGCGGGACGGTTCCCGCGCCGCCCGGGCCCTCAAGCGGGCCGTCATCAGCGCGTTGACCGCCGGCGCCATCAACGTCCGTGATCTTGAGGTGGCACCGATGCCGGTCACCCGCTTCGATGTCCGCTCGTCCAACGCCGCTGGGGGGATCATGCTGCGCACCACCCCCGGAGACCCGGAACGCATCGACATCATCTTCCTGGATGCCGACGGCGACGACCTCTCCCCGGTGGCGCAGCGCAAGCTTGACCGGGTCTTCTCCCGCCAGGAGTTCCGCCGGGCCTTTCCCGGTGAGATCGGTGACCTGCGTTTCCCGGCCCGCACCATGGATCTCTACATCCAGGATCTGCTTGACCGGGTCGATACCGCCGGCATCGTTGAGGCGGATCTCAAGATCGTCGTTGATCCTTCGGGTGGCTCGGCGTCCCTGGTGCTGCCGACACTGCTCGGCCGGCTCGGCGTCGACGTGCTCACCGTCAACGGACGCGTCGACGAGACCATCCCGCCCCGCAGCGCCCTGGAGGATCTGCGGGCCACCGACCGCCTGGGCGCCCTCGTCGCCAGCTCCGGGGCGGCCTTCGGCGTGCGGTTCGACCATGTCGGCGAGCGCGTCACGATCGTCGACGAACGGGGGGACCTCATCGACGATGACCGGGCCCTGCTGGTGTTCCTCGACCTCGTCGCGGCGGAGAATCCCGGCGCGGAGGTGGCCCTGCCGGTGACCATCACCCGGGTGGCCGACCAGGTTACCCGCTTCCACGGGCTGACGGTACGCCGGACCTCCCTGTCGGCTGCGGCGTTGACCGGGGTCGCCCGTGACGACGGCATCGTCTTCGCCGCCGACGGGCGGGGCGGCTTCATCGTCCCCGAGTTCGCCCCCGCGATCGACGGGATCGCGGCGTTCGTGAAACTGCTGGCCCTGGTGGCACGGACCCGGCTGACGCTCAGCACCATCGACGCCCGGATACTTTTGGTGGCGATCCTGCGTCGTTCAGTGCCCACCCCGTGGGCGGTCAAGGGCACCGTCATGCGTCGCGTGGTGGAGTCGGTCGACCCGGATGCGGGGTATGTCATCGACACCACGGACGGGGTTCGGATCGTCGGTCCGGACGGCTCCTGGATCCTGGTGTTGCCGGATCCGAGTGAGGCGGTCACCCACCTGTGGTCGGAGGGTGCCGACATCGAGGAGGCCCACGTGCTGCTGCGGCGCTGGGTCGAGGTGGTCGAGGCGCGGTAGCCGCGGCACGCGCGGCGAGGCCCTGGTCGGCGGCGCTCGGTGTCCGGTCGGTCAGAATGCCGAATGTGCGAGAACGGACCGGATGGCCACGCCGAGGGCCGGTATGCCCCGTGGCCACCGGCCCTTCGGATCCCTGCGGCGTCTCCGAGCGGGCCCGTCGCCCCTGGCTGCGCCCCCTCGCCCTGGCCCTCGTCCTCGGCCTGCTCGGCCTGGTGATAGCCACCGGGGCCCGGCGTGCCGCGACGACGGCCGGGGAACGTGCGGAGCTCGTCGCGGCCCTGCGCGCGGAGATCCATGAGCGATCCGCCGCGACTACTGCGGCCGCGACCCGGGTCAGCGAGCTGCGCCTGCGGGTGAAGATGGCGCGGGAACAGCGCGCCCGGGCCGAGCGCGAGCTGGCCCGGGCCACGGCGGCACTGTCGGATCTCGGGCCGGCGGCCGGCTGGTCCCCCGTGCGTGGACCGGGTGCCCGGATCGAGCTCGCGGACCGGACCTCCCCCGGGCCGTCGGCACCCTCGGCACCTCGTGCGTCAACGGCGCCCACCCCGCTGCGCCCGTCGACCGGGCCCGCTAGTCCCCGCCCCGCACCGGCGTCCGACTGGACCCGGATTCAAGATCGAGACATTGCTGATCTTGTCAACGTGCTGTGGATCTCGGGTGCCGAGGCTGTCGCGGTCAACGGCGTCCGCCTGACGGCTCTCAGCGCGATCCGGGCGGCCGGTGATCTCGTTCTCGTCGGATTCGTGCCGATGATCGCGCCGTACACCGTCGAAGCGGTGGGTGATCCGGACGATCTCGTGCGGCGTCTCGAGGAGTCCGCCGTGATCGACCGGCTGCGGCATCGTCCCGACTCACCGGTGACCTCCCTGGCGGTCGTCACTGTCAGAAACCTGACCCTGCCCGCGGCCGATCCCCGGGTGCTGCGGCATGCTCGACGGAGCGAATCATGATTGTCGTGGTAGCCCTTGCCCTGGGCGTGACGGCCGGCCTGGTGCTGGGCCCGACCGTCCCCGACCGTCCCCGACTGGATGGATCCCTACCTCCCAGTCGCTGTGGTGGCCGCGGTGGACGCTGCTCTCGGCGGCGCGCGGGCCGTCGCGGAGAGGGTGTTCGACGACCGGGTGTTCATCGTCTCGTTCGTCTTCGACGTCGCGGTTGCCGTCCTGATGGTGCTACTTGGCGACCTGATCGGGTTCGGCGGCGCGTTGTCCACCGCGGTGGTCGTGGTGCTGGGCATCCGCATCTTCGCCACCGCGACCGCGTTGCGTCAGCATCTGATCAAGGTCTGACGGTGGCGGTGACCTCGACAGGCGACCCTGCGGGATCCGGGCCCGGACGGAAGTCCGTACCCGATCCGAAGCCCGATCCGAAGCCCGATCCGACCCCGGTCCCCGAGCCGCCGGTCCCCGAGGCGCCGTCGAACCCGCCCACGTCGCCCGTCGTGGTCCCTGTCGCGTCGGAGCCGACGCCGAGCCCGGTTCCGGGGCACGCCCGGCCGGGTCGTGCCCGGACGCGGCGTGCCCTGAGCCTGGTCCTGCTCGCCGGTCTCGGTTTCGCCGCGGTCGCCGCGACCCGGTCCGCGGAGCCGTCCTTCGGACTTGCCATCGCGCGGCCGGGCGAGCTCGCCGCGACCCTCGGTGCGATCGGCGCCGTCGACCGGTCCCTGGCGGCCCGGGAGCATCAGCTCCGCCAGAAGGCGGAACCGATGATGCCGCCCGTGCCGACGTCGACGCCGGCCCCGGCGGCCGGGCCGGGCGAGGTGCGTCGCGAGGCCGACCGGCTGGCGATCCTCACCGGCATCGTGCCGGTTACCGGATCGGGGCTCGAGCTGACGATCCATGACCCCCACCGCGCGGTCGACTCCTCGATCCTCGTCGACGCCCTGCAGGAGCTACGGGACGCGGGCGCCGAGGCGATCGAGATCGCCGGGGTCCGAGCGGTCGTCTCGACCTACGTGGCCGACGAGCCCGGGCGGGGGTTGGTGGTCGACGGCACGTCGATCGCGCCGCCGTACGTGCTGCGGGTGGTGGGCGACGCCCACACGCTGGACCAGGCGATGCGGATCCCCGGCGGGGTGCTCGATACGGTAGCGGCACGGGACGGGGCGCAGGCGACCGTTCGGACCTCCGAGCACATCGAGATCCGTGCGCTGCGACCCGCTCCGAGTCCTCGCTATGCCCGTCCGGCCGGATAGGGGACCCTGTCCGGGCCAGTCGAGGAACGTGGTTCCTGGTGGAGTTCGCGGCGCGGTACGGCGTCGGGCCGGGCGGCGCAGAGCGGTCCGCGGAGTGGTCAGAGCAAGGGGAGGCGATCTCCGGTGTACCCGGACGACCTGAAGTACACCCGTGAGCACGAATGGATCCGGCTCGACGGGAGCACGGCACGGGTCGGCATCACGTCCTACGCGCAGGAGGCGCTGGGCGACATCGTCTTTGTCTCTCTGCCCGACCTCGGCTCCGCGGTCCAGGCCGGTGAGTCCTTCGGAGAGGTCGAGTCGACCAAGAGCGTGTCCGAGATCTACGCGCCGATCGCCGGAGAGGTGACGGCGCGCAACGAGGCGCTTGCCGGTGCGCCGGAACTGATCAACTCTGATCCCTACGGGGAAGGCTGGCTCGTCGAGCTCACGGTCGCGGATGTCGCCGGCGTCACCGGCCTGCTGACCGCCGAAGAGTACGCGGAGCACGTGAAGGAAAACTGAGAGTATCTGGTTTGTGTCCATGGTGGGTGGTGGGCCACACCACGCCGAACAACACGGGTCGCACCCTTTTCACGACCGTGCCCGCGATGCACTAGCCTCGGAGTGCACCGGGGCACGATCGTGGACGGCCCGACCGTCGCCATGTGATCATCCTGGTGATGGGGGTGGGCTGCGGACGTCTGGCTACCACCATCGCAGTGTTGGCAGAGACGTTCCCGCCGCCCGTTCGGTGGCGGCCGAAGCGGCTGGGGTACCCCGCCCGTGCGGGATCCCGGCAGGAAGCGGACGCGACTGTGTTCTGCACGAGGTGCGGACAGCAGAACCCGTCCGACGCGCTGTACTGCGCGCGGTGCGGGTCTCCTCTGGTGCGTCCGGGTGAGCCCGTGGCGCCGGAGAGACCCGCGGAGCAGACGTCGACGCTGAACCTGGCGGCCGCGCTGTCCGGCATCGAGGGCGACCACGTCGACGAGTCGACCGAGCGGGACGCCGTCGCCGCCGTCGACGCGCTACCTCCCGGTTCGGCGTTGCTCGTCGTCAAGAGGGGGCCGAATGCGGGGAGTCGTTTTCTGCTGGATGCCGACATGACCACCGTCGGCCGCCATCCCGAGAGCGACATCTTCCTCGACGACGTGACCGTCTCCCGCCGGCATGCGGAGTTCCATCGCTCGCCGTACACCAAGGGCTTCTCGGTTCGCGACGTCGGGAGCCTGAACGGTACCTACCTCAACCGCGAGCGGATCGACTCGGCTGAGCTCACCAGCGGCGACGAGGTGCAGATCGGCAAGTTCCGCCTGGTGTTCCTGACCGGCGCGAGCTACGGGGGGTCAGCGGCACGGTGACGAGGAAGGACCCACGGTGAGCGGCGGCCTCGCCGCGGCATCGCCGGCCCCGCGTTCGGGCGCAGCGCGCTCGGACCAGGCCGGACAGAACGCGAAGGTGCTCAACATCGGCCAGGTTCTCGACCGTCTGCGGGCGGACTTCGCCGACATTACCCTGTCGAAGATCCGTTATCTCGAGGCGGAGGGACTCGTCGAACCCGCCCGTACCAGCGCGAACTACCGCAAGTACTCGGTCGACGACGTCGCCCGGCTCCGTTACGTCCTGCACGCGCAGCGGGATCGCTTTCTTCCGCTGCGCGTGATCAAGGAGGAGCTGGCGTCGCTCGACCGCGGTGAGACCCCGGTGCATCGGCCCGGACCCCGCGCGCTGCCTCCGCATCCGACCCCTACCGGCCTGGACGCGTTCCTCGGGGCGGAAAGGGTTAGGATGTCGCGCCGGGAGCTTCTCGCCGCCGCGGGGCTCGGCGACGAGGCCCTGACCGAGCTGGAACAGCACGGCCTGGTGGGTCCGATCGCGGGCGGCGGGTACTACGATTCCGACGCCCTGCTCGTCGCGCGGACCGTGGCGCTGCTGGCCGGCCACGGCGTGCAGCCCCGGCATCTGCGGGCCGCCCGCACCGTGGCCGACCGTGAGGCTGGTCTCATCGAGGCCGCCGTCGCCCCGTTGCGGGGCCAGCGCGGTGGTGAGGGCTCGGGACGGCACGCCGAGACCGCCGATGAACTGGCGGCGTTGGTGGTCCGCTTGCACGCGGCCCTGTTGCGCTCCCGGCTGGCGGCGGGACGCTCGAGTTGAGACCGAGGTGAGGAGGCTGCCGGGGCTGCGCTCGGAGTGCCTTGCCGGACAGCCGAACCGGTGGGCGCGCTGACGCCGGACGGAAGCGGGGATACTGTCTCCCCTGTGGGGTTTTCTGGCTCCGGTCACAACATCCCGCCCCGCCCCACCTGCGAGGAGGTAGATCGGTGCATCGGCTGGACATCGTCGGCGTGCGAGTCGAGCTTCCGTCGAAGCAGCCGATCGTCCTGCTCAAGGAGGTGGGCGGTGAGCGGTATCTGCCCATCTGGATCGGTGCTGTTGAGGCGACGGCGATCGCCTTCGCCCAGGAGGGCATCACGACGGCTCGACCTATGACCCATGACCTGATGCGGGACGTGTTGCGCGTGCTGCAGACGGATCTGACCCGGGTGACCATCACCGACCTTCAGGACGGCGTCTTCTTCGCCACGCTCGTGTTCGGCAACGGGGTGGAGGTCTCCGCCCGGCCGTCCGACGCGATCGCGTTGGCGATGCGGATGGGAGCGCCGGTCTACGGGGTCGAGGCGGTCCTGGCCGAGGCCGGGATCACCGTTCCCGAGGAACAGGAACAAGAACAGGAGAACGAGCTGGAGAAGTTCCGGGAGTTCCTTGACACGATCTCCCCGGAGGATTTCAACACTCCCGGCTCCTGAGGGTTCCCGGTTCCCGGTTCCCGAGGGCTCCTGGCCCCTGAGCCTCCCAGTCCTTGGCGTGCCCGCTTGGGAGCAGGTCGGCCGTTGAGGCCTTCAGCCAGCCCTGGCCAAGGTCGGCTGTGATCCAGTGTGCGGGCAGTATCGGAGCGCACTTCCGATTTGACCGATCTGTTGAATGACGTCCGCTGGACTACAGACACGCCGGCTTAGATCATTGAAGGAACCGCGCGTCGCTCCTACGGTCGGGAGAGCCCGACCGTAGAGTTCGTGCCCCTGCCCGCGGTAGACGTGGCGGAACGGGCTCTCTCCGGCTCTGACCTTGCCGGGCTGTGGCAACGGCGTGATGCGCTCCGCCCGGGTCCGTGCCGACGGGTGGGCGGGCGGTCCCGGCTTACGGGCACAGGGGTGCCGCGTCGCGGTCTCGCAGACCGTCGACCGGCGGCGGTCGGGGACAGGGAGTCGTGTGGTCGAGGTGATCGTGGCAGGCCGCACGACGGTGGAAACGGTTCGATCGGGCCGGGTGCCCGGGCTGGCGGCGTCGGGTGACGTCGGCGGTCGGGACGGATCCGGAACGGTCCGGAGGATGGGGCTGGCATGGCGGCGAAGTGCGTACAGCGATGATCGAACAGGGCCAGCTCTTTCCGGATGAGATTCCTGAACCGCCGGGGGACGACGTCGGGTACCGGGGGCCGACGGCCTGCGCCGCGGCGGGCATCACCTACCGCCAGCTCGACTACTGGGCTCGGACCGGTCTGGTCGTCCCCAGCGTCCGCGACGCGTCCGGTTCCGGCAGCCAACGGCTGTACTCCTTTCGTGACGTCCTGGTGCTGCGCGTGGTCCGCAAGCTACTCGAGGCCGGTGTGTCGCTGCAGAACATCCGGGTGGCGGTGGAGCATCTGCGTACCCGCGGCGTGGACGACCTGGCGCAGCTCACCCTGATCAGCGACGGCTCCACCGTGTACGAGTGCACCTCGGACGACCAGGTGATCGATCTTGTCCGGGGTGGGCAGGGCGTGTTCGCCATCGCCGTTGGCCGAGCCCTGCGCGACATGCGTGGCCAGCTGGCTGAACTGCCCTGCGAGCGGCCTGGTCATCCGCCGGCGACCCATCCCGGCGACGAGCTGGCCAGTCGTCGGACCCGGCGGAGCTCGGCCTAGCCTCCCCCCGCCTTTATTCGGTTCCAAACTGTCGGAGGTTCGTCGTACGGTCCGCCTCGTGACAGACAACCCGGCGGTCCTCACCGAGGGCCTGCAGAAGAGCTACGGCGGCAAACGAGCGATGGTGGGCCTGGACCTGCGGGTCGATGCCGGCACCGTGCACGGCATGCTGGGGCCCAACGGAGCCGGCAAGACGACGGCGGTACGCATCCTGTCGACCCTGCTGCGCCCGGACGGCGGCCAGGCCAGGGTCCTCGGTCTGGACGTCGTCCGGCAGGCGGACGCGCTGCGTGCCCGGATCGGTCTGACCGGTCAGTACGCGGCGGTCGACGAGCGGCTCACCGGCCTGGAGAACCTGGAGATGTTCGGGCGGCTCTACCGGCTGCGCAGCCGCGTCGCGCGGGCCCGCGCGGTCGAGTTGCTCGAGCGGTTCGAGCTCGCCGAGTCGGCCGGTCGGCAGGCGCGTACCTACTCGGGCGGGATGCGGCGGCGGCTCGATCTCGCGGCCAGCCTGATCATCAACCCGGCGGTGCTGTTCCTCGATGAGCCGACCACCGGACTGGATCCCCGCAGCCGTTCGGCGATGTGGAGGGTGATCGCCGATCTGGTGCGGGACGGCACGACGGTCCTGCTCACGACGCAGTACCTGGAGGAGGCCGACCGGCTGGCCCACCGGATCTCGGTGGTTGACGGCGGCCGGGTCATTGCGCGGGGTACCCCGAACGAGCTGAAGTCGCAGGTCGGTGGCGACCGGCTGGACATCGTCGTCGGTGGTGACGCCGCCGAGGATGTCCAGGCCGCCCGGGCGGTGCTTGCCCGGTTCGGATCCGGCGCGGCGACGGCCGATGGGGAGACGCGCCGGGTCAGTGTGCCGGTACCGGGCGCGAGCGTGCTGTCCGACGTGGTCCGGGGTCTCGACGAGCTGGGGGTGCCGATCTCCGACGTCGCCCTGCACCGGCCGTCGCTGGACGACGTCTTCCTCGCCATGACCGGGCGCGCTCCGGCCGGCAGCGAGGTGCCGCCCGCACGCGCGGGCGGCGACGGCCGTGGCGACACCGACACCCCTGATGACCGGGGCGACAAGGACGACAAGGACGATGACAAGGACATGGTGACCATATGAGCACCCTCGAGCTGACTCCAGCGGGGCGCGGGCAGCTGTCGTGGGCCGTTGCCGACGCGTGGGTGATGTGCCGGCGCAATCTGATCCAGACCTGGCGGATACCCGAGCTCGTCATCTTCGCGACCATCCAGCCGGTCATGTTCGTCCTGCTGTTCACCTATGTCTTCGGTGGCGCGATCAACGTGGGTGACGGGGTCAAGTACGTGGACTACCTGATGCCGGGCATCTTCCTGCAGACGGTGATCTTCGGGTCGATGCTGACCGGCGTGGGGCTGGCGGAGGACCGTCAGCGGGGTCTGATCGACCGGTTCCGTTCCCTTCCCATGAGCAGGTCGGCGCTGCTCACCGGCCGTACCCTGGCCGATCTCGCCCGCAACGTCTTCATCGTCGTAGTGATGCTTCTGGTGGGCCTGGCCGTGGGATTCCGGTTCGGGGAGACCACGGTGCCGGCGGTGCTGGCCGGGTTCGGGCTGATGCTGTTGTTCTCGTACGCCTTCTCCTGGCTGTCCGCCGTCATCGGGCTGTCGGTGAGTAGCGCGGAGGCGGCGCAGTCGGCGGGATTCATCTGGATTTTCCCGCTGGTCTTCGCCAGCTCGGCCTTCGCCCGGGTGGAGACCATGCCGGGCTGGCTGCAGGCGTTCGCCCAGCATCAGCCGGTGACGGTGACCGTCGACGCCGTGCGGGCGTTGTTCCTCGGCGGTCCGATCGTCTCCGTTCTCCTGCAGTCCCTCGCCTGGTGTCTGGGCCTGCTGGTGGTGTTCGGGCCGTTCGCCGCGCGCGTGTACCGGCGGTCGGCCTCGCGCTGACCGGCGGGCCCGACCGCCGGCCGCGGGCCGCACCGAGCGTCGCCGAGGCGCGGCTCATGGTCAGGTGCGGCCCTCGGTCTCCTGGGCGTTGCCCAGCGTCGCCTCGTAGGCGAGCCATTCGGCCCGCAGGACCGGCCAGCCGTCGGCGCGCAGCAGGTCCACCACGGCGGGGTCGTCGTCGACCACGACGGCGACCCGACGGCCGGCGCCGAGCTCGCGAAGTTCGGCGCGTTTGAACACCCGAGCCGGCCGACGGTCGGCGTCCGGACGCATCCGCAGCTCACCCGGCGGCAGATCCTGCTCGGTCAGCCAGCGCCGCGTCGCCTCTCTGGAACGCTCCGGCCGGCCGGTCAGCCATACCACCTCGTGGTCCCGAGCCAGCTTGCGGGCTAGTTCCACCCCTTCGGCCAAGGGGGGATCGGCGGGCGCCGCTGCGAAGAACGCCTCCCAGTCACTGGGACTGGCGCGCAGGAAGCGCAACCGGTGTCGGACGTCGGCCACCACCCCGTCGACGTCAATGACGGCGAGCGGTCGCTGTTTCGCCGCCGCCGTACCCGCCGTCTCCGTGAGGCCCGCCGTGTCAGCCGTGTCAGCCGCGTCCGTCACCGACGTTCCCTTTCCACCTGCTCATCGCCGACCTTCGCCCCTTCGATCGGTGCGCTGGCTTACCTGACCGGGACGGTTGCCCCGACGGATCATTGAACACGCGCGGCGCCGTTGATTTGGTGCCGGTCGAGGGGTAGCCCGCTCCGGTGGTCCCGGCGTCGCCGTCGTCCGGAACGGCCAGGCTGCGGGTGGTTGTACCGATAACGTCGCCGATGTCGTCGCATGCTTTCGTCCGGCGAGGTCCCCGTGCCCAGACCGTCGCGCCGGCAGGACAGTTCGGCCGGTCGGCGCGTTCTGGGATGTTTGCTCCGTCGGACGTGTCATGGTCGTCGGGGGGCTCGACGCCGAGCACGGCAACACACAGTGTGGGGAGGTCAACGTGTCGGGTACCCGGCGGGCGCGCACGCTCGTGGCCGGTATCCAGTCCTCGCTGGGGGCGGCACTGGCGCTCGCCGATCGGCTGGATGAGCAGGCGGACCGGATCGAGGCCGAAGCGGGTTCCGGTGTCGCCGGGAAGGCTGATGGCCTCGGTGAGTCCGGTGCGGGGCGGCTCGACGTCGCCGGGGAGCTCGTCCGGGCCGCCGTGATCGCCCGTTCCCGGGCGCGTGGATTCGCCGGCGCGTCCTGGGCGGCGCCCGACTGGCGGCACGGCCCCTTCGGCGTCGCCCCGGTCGGCGACCGGGCTCGTTTCCGGCCCGCTCTGTGGCAGGTCGGCCAGGTCATCGTGCCGCCCGACGATCCCACGGCGCAGCACCGGACGGTGCCACTGGCCATCCCGCTGCTGGACGGCCTGAACCTGCGGATCGAGACGACCCGGTCCCGCCGGCCCGCCGCGGTCGACCTCGTGCGTGGCCTGCTGACCCGCGTCCTCGCCGCGGCGCCGGCCGGGCGGGTCCGACTCGTCGTCTATGACCCCCACGAGCTCGGTGCCGGGCTCGCTGGCTTTGCGCCGCTGCGTGCCGCCGGTGTGGCCACTCCCACGCTCACGACGCGGGCCCGGCTCGAGGAGGTCCTCGCGGAGCTGTCGGCGGAGGTGGGAAGGATCACTGTGGACCGGCTCGGTGGCCGGTTCGACTCGTTGCGGGAGCGGGAGGATGCCGGGCTTCCGCGTTCGGAGCCCTGGCACGTCCTGGTGCTGCTCGGTGAGCCCCGGCTGCACGACGAGGGCGCGCGGGCGCTCGCCGCCATCGCGGCCCAGGGCCCGTCCTGCGGGGTGGTGGTGATCTCCATCGTGGAGGTCCGGCCGTCCGGTGCGGAGCCGGTCCTGGGCGGCTCGCGGGACGATCCCGATGAGGTGACGCCGCTGGATCCCGACGTCATCGGCCTGGAACCCGACGAGGACGAGGACTCGGTGACGGAACCCCTGCCGAGGTCGGTGGTGTTCACCGCGGTCGAGCTCCTCGCCGATCGGCCGGGATGGTGCCGGGTCGCCGCGGGAGGCTGGTGCACATCGCTGACCGGTCTGCTGCGGGTCGAGCTGGACCCGCCGCCGCACTCCATGCTGGTCGCCGCGGTCACGGCTCAGGTCGCCGCGGAGGCCACCCGGGAGGCCACCCGGCCGCCCGCCATCAGCGACATGCTGCCCCGCGGCCTGTGGGAGTTCGACAGCGCCGCCGGGGTGGGTGTTGAGGTGGCGCAGGGCCCCGACGGGCCGGTGGGGTTCACCTTCGACGACGACACCGTGCACGCCCTCGTCGGCGGCCAGGCCGGGTCGGGCAAGTCGACGCTGCTCCTCGACGTGATCTACGGGATCGCCGCGCGTTACGGGCCCGACCAGGTCCGCTTCCATCTGCTCGACTTCAAGGAGGGGCTGGAGTTCGCCCAGTTCGCCGCCGGTCCGACGGACCCGTTCTACCTGCCGCACGCCGATACCGTCGGCATCGAGAGCGACCGCGAGTTCGGCGTCGCGGTGCTGCGGGCGGTCCGTGAACAGATGCGCCGCCGCGCCGTGGCGATGCGTGCGGTCGGCGCCCGCGACCTGCGAGGCCTGCGGGCGGCCGACTGGAGCTCGCCCTGGCCGCGGATCATCGTCGTGGTCGACGAGTTCCAGGTGATGCTCACCCCGATGGACTCGGTGGCGCGGGAGGCCGTCGCGCACCTGGAGGTCCTGGCCCGCCAGGGCCGCGCCTACGGGGTCCATCTGCTGCTCGCCAGCCAGACGCTGTCCGGTATCGACGCGCTCGACGCCACCGCCGGCAAGCGTGGTTCGAT